>CAZLIJ010000163.1:595-3975 GCA_964559305.1 uncultured Oscillospiraceae bacterium
TCTTCATCTGAAAATCCCTTAAGCATCTCCCTATCTATCTCCTCCAGCTCCTCTATGGCCGGCAGCTCGTCCTCCTCCAGGGGGGGCAGCTCGTCGTCGCCGATGTCGATATCCACGCCGGCGGCTTCAAGGTTCTCATAAAACTTGTCTATGGCGTCGGATTCAAGACCCCACTGCTCTATGCCCTCCAGATCCTTGGGCGTCAGCTTTCCGGCCTTCTTGCCCCGTTCAATGAGATCGTTGAGCTTTTCCTCCGGCGTCTTTTCGCCTGTGGGCTCCCGGGATTCGTCGCCCTCATCCGAGGCTGAGGTCTGAGCTTCTTCATCCTCCGCGGGCTCAGCTGGCTCCACGGGTTCTGCGGACTTGGCTGCGGCCTTTTTGGCCGGGGCTTTCTTTGCCGCGGGCTTTTTGGGCGCTGGAGCGGCAGTCTCGGCCGCCGCAAGTATCTCTTCGGCTTCCTGCCGCGCTTCCATATCTTTTTTGTCAGGGCTCATATTATCCACCATATCCTTTTTTCTCTTTCAGCTTTTCCGCCAGCGCTCTCAGGTCGCCCTGACCGCTGCGGAGTCCGCTTTGTTCATATATTATATCTATGTAATCATCCAGCGCTCTGGCGCCGTTTGAAAGCATCTCGGGTTTTTGCAGTATTCCGGCCAGAAGGCCGGTCTCCTGGGGCGTCAGCGCGTCGCCCAGCGACGCCATGGTCATGGTCCCGCCCGCGGCGGCCTTATCGCGCAAAACGCCGTACAGCCGGGCAAGCTCCGGGGAGGAAAAGTCCTCGCTCTCCGGCAGAGTTCTGCCAGAGAAAAGTGACGGGTCAAGGAACAGCAGTCTCACAACGCCCTCCTCCGCCGCGGCGGATGTGGAGTTTTCGTATCTGAATTCTTTTATACCCGGCTGCATATCCTTTTCCGGGTGCATGGCTTTTTCATCGGCGCTGCGGGCTCTGGTGATAAGCCTTTTCCTTCGCCGCTCCACCTCGCTGCCCACCACCTCGGCCGTCACGCCGGTCATGGCCGCCACCCGCATGGCATATACCTGCCTCTCCACCGAGCCGGGCAGCCGGGCCAGCAGATCGGTGGCCTCCTTCAAAAAAGCCACCTTTTGCTCGTCCACCGTCAGGTCGTATTTGTCCGTGACGGATTTGAGCCGGTAATCCACCTGATTTTCGGACTTGTCCAGCAGATTGCGGAAAGCGTCCGCCCCGTTGGTCTTGATGAATTCGTCGGGGTCCTTGGCGCCTGACATACGCAGAATGCGCACCTTGACCTCCAGCTTTTCCAGAATGCCGATGGCTCTCTGTGAGGCCTTCTGACCGGCGCCGTCATTGTCATAGGCAATGACAACTTCGCCGGTGTAGCGGGAGATCAGCCGGGCCTGCTCGCCTGTCAGCGAGGTGCCCAGCGAGGCCACGGCGGAATCAAAGCCCGCCTGATGCATGGACACAACGTCTATATTTCCCTCGCAGAGGATTATATATCCGCTTTTCGATTTTTTAGCCAGATTCAGGCCAAAAAGGTTCCTGCTTTTGTTAAAAACAAGGGTTTCGGGGCTGTTCATGTACTTTGGCTCACCATCGCCCAGTATTCTGCCGGAAAAGCCGATGACATTGCCCCGCACATCGATGACGGGGAACATCAGGCGGCTGCGGAAGGTGTCGTAAAATCCGCCGGATTTGCCCTTGCGCACAAGGCCGGCGTCAAAAAGCTCCTGATCTGAATAGTCCTGCGCCTTCATGGCTGCCCGCAGTCCGTCCCAACCCTCCGGGGCGAAGCCCAGGCCGAATTTTTTGGCGCTTTGGGGCGATATGCGCCGCCTGTCCATATAGTCGATGGCGGCGTTTCCCCCGGGGGCGGAAAGCTGGCTGTAAAAATATCTGGCCGCGTCCCGATTCAGCTCCAGCATCCGGGTGCGTTTGCGGCTCTCGGCGGTGTTTTCCTGCTCCGGCAGGGGCATATTGGCCCGCTTGGCCAGAAACTCCACCGCCTCGGGGAAGCTGAGATTTTCGATCTCCATTATGAAATTTATCACACCGCCGCCCTTGCCGCAGCCGAAGCAGTGATATATCTGCTTGTCCGCCGACACGGAAAACGACGGGGTCTTTTCGGAATGAAAGGGGCACAGGCCGAAAAGATTCGACCCGCTTTTTTTGGAGAGCCTGACATAGCCGGAAACCACGTCCACTATGTCGCTGCGCTCGCAAAGCTCCTGCAAAAAGTTATCCGGAAACGCCACACTCTCACCCCCGTTCCTTTGAAGCTTTAAGGTCTATTTGACGCTCCAGGCCGACGGAATAAAAAACTCCGCGAATTTTTCCATGGCGTAGCTGTCTGTCATGCCGGAGACATAGTCGCACACGGCTCTCTCCACGCCCTCGCTGTCCGCCACCTTAAGGTATTCCGGCGGCAGCTCCTCCGGCGCGCAGACATAGTGCTCGTATATGCCGTCCAGAATTCCGGCCACCTTGCTCTCCTCGCCCTTTGCCTTGGGATTTGTATACACGTCGGAAAACATGAAGTTGTGGAACTGGTCGAAAACGTCCTGCATCTCGTCGGACATGGCGATCTTTCCCTGTCCGCTATTTTCAATAAGGTCTGTGATGATGGCGTTGATGCGCTGGGAATTCCTGTCGCCGCAGCGCTCTCTTATCCGCGCCGGCACATCTTCCGCCGTCAGTATCCCGGCCCGGACAGCGTCGTCCAGATCGTGATTTATGTAGGCTATGCGGTCGGCAAAGCGCACGGCGGTGGCCTCCATGGTGTCGTCCGCCGCGCCGTAGGTGTGGTGCAGGATGCCCATGCGGGTCTCATAGCAGAGGTTAAGCCCCTGCCCGTCCTTTTCCAGCAGATCCACCACCCTCAGGCTCTGGTCGTAATGCTTAAAGCCGCCGGGGAATATTTCGTTGAGCGCCCGCTCCCCGGCGTGGCCGAAGGGCGTGTGGCCCAGATCGTGGCCCAATGCCGCGGCCTCGGCCAGATCCTCGTTTAATAAAAGCGCCCGGGCGATGGTGCGGGCAATGCGGGAAACCTCCAGCGTGTGGGTCAGGCGGGTGCGGTAATGGTCGCCCTCAGGCTGCAAAAACACCTGGGTCTTGTGCTTTAGCCGCCGGAAGGATTTTGAATGGGTTATCCTGTCCACATCCCGCTGAAAGCAGGTGCGGATATCATCCTCAGCTTCGGGCGCGGCCCGTCCCTTTGAATTTTCCGCCAGAACGCCGTAACGGCATATAAAGTTGTGTTCGGCCTGCTGCCGGATCTCTCTTGGGCAGGACATGGCTGGCACCTCTTTCCACCGCGCAAACTCGCCTCACTGATACCCTTATACGACGCGGATTGTTATTTCCCTTTATTTTTTTAAAAATTTTTTATTTTACCCGCACT
>CAZLIJ010000164.1:0-3973 GCA_964559305.1 uncultured Oscillospiraceae bacterium
CCTCAAGAGTCTCCTCAAGATAGGGAATGATATACTTGTGAGGGCACACCTGAGAGACAAGCTCGATAACATGGAACTCATAACCGGTGATAGGCGGATTTGCAAGCTTGCGGAAATCGCCGATTTCGGTGATGATTCTGGAAAGCTTGTTGTGATCCTCGATGGCGGCCAGCATGGCCTTCTCAGAGGTGTCGATGCCGCGCTGCTTTTTCAGCTCGTCCACTACCTTCAGCTTAAGCTCGGTCTTGTAGTAGTTGACGGCGTTCTCGTCATACTTCAGCGGCGGATCGATGATGGTGGTGAAGAACTTGTCGTTCTTCACGGGATGGATAAGGTCAAAATGCTCTTCCATACGCTCCATGGCGGCGCAGCACTCAGCGCCGAACAGGGCGTCAAGATAGTTGTAGCCGCCCTCAATGGCGCGCTCAAGAATGGCCCGGACATAGGGGCAGTTGCGGGTGGTCATGTAGTAGCTTGCCACATCTGTGGACGTGCAGTTCGGGGCGCGCAGGCGGCTGGAAAAGCAGCCCGGCAGGTTGAGCAGCGGTTCCGGTATGTAGTAGCAGTTGTATCCAAGCGCCACATCACCGTCTTCGACAGCCTTCTTCACAAGCTCATTGTGAGCTTCCTGAAGAAGATTCTCGAAATAAATCAGATGCTTGAGATCTTTCATGGATAACCTCCCAAAAATATTTTGCCGTTTTGAGTATCCCCCCGGATACGCAGAATAATCCGCGTTGAAGCGGCTGATTTTGCGGCAAAAAAACCGCGCACGCCGCTCATCTTGAATTATGTTAAAAATATCATTAAGCACCAGTTATGTCAATAGCAAAAGGCACATATTAGGGGTGTTAGCGGCACTCTCCGAGTGTCGAAAATACTATGACATATTTGGTAAAAATCGCTAAAAACATCGCAGACCGGCAAAATGCCGGTCTGCGAATGGCAAATTATTTGGTATATATTTCCAAAATACCTTACTTTTCTTCGGCCATCTTCTTGTATTTTGCATAGCGCTGGGCGCATTGCTCCTCAGCCTCGGCAAAAAGCTTTTCGGCGGTCTCCGGGAAGGTGCGGGTAAGGGCCGCGAAACGGTTTTCACCCATCATATAATCTCTCAGCTTGCCGTTGGGCTCCGCGGAATCCAGCACGAAGGGATTCTTGCCCTCCTCAGCATTTTCGGGGATGTAGCGGAACAGGGGCCAGTAACCGCAGTCCACGGCCAGCTTCTCCTCGGTCAGGCTGCAGCCCATACCCTTGACAATGCCGTGGTTGATGCAGGGGGCGTAGGCGATGACTATGGACGGGCCCTTGTGGGCGGCGGCTTCCTTCATGCACTTTATAAGGTGCTCGGGATTCGCGCCCAGAGAGACATGGGCCACATAGATATAACCGTAGGTGGCCAGCATCATGCCCAGATCCTTCTTGGGCGTGACCTTGCCTCCGGCTGCGAACTGGGCGGATGCGCCGATAGGCGTGGCCTTGGAAGCCTGTCCGCCGGTGTTGGAGTAGACCTCGGTATCCACAACCAGAACGTTCATGTCCAGATTTGCGGCCAGCACATGGTCAAGGCCACCGAAGCCGATGTCGTAGGCCCAGCCGTCGCCGCCGTACATCCAGATGGATTTCTTGGTCAGATCATCGGTGTGGTTCTTCACGAACAGCACGTCGGGATCGGTATCGGTGGTGTTGGCCACAGCGGCCTTTACAGCGTCGGAAACAGCAACGGTTCTGTCATCGTCGTCGCCGTCGGTGAGCCAGGTCTGCACAGCGGCCTTCAGCGCGCCGTCAGTGGTCTTTTCCACCGCAGCCTGAGCGTGGGTCTTAAGCTGCTGGCGAAGCTGCTGTGTGGACAGGCAGATGCCCAGGGCGAACTCGGCGTTATTCTCAAACAGGGAGTTTGAGAACGCCGGGCCGTGGCCCTTGGAGTTGACCGCCTGTGGGAACGTAGGCGCGAAGAAACCCACCGCCTGAGCGCAGCCCGTGGCGTTGGCAACATACATCCTGTCGCCGAACAGCTGGGTCAAAAGCTTTATATAAGGCGTTTCGCCGCAGCCCGGGCAGGCGCCGGAGAACTCATAAAGAGGCTGCTCGTACTGGCTGCCCTTGGCGGAGAATTTGGTCATGGGGTTGGCCTTTTCGCTGAGGGTCATGCAGTAACCCCAGTTCTTCTGCTCCTCCAGCTGGGAATCCAGAGACACCATGGTGAGAGCCTTTTCCTTGGCGGGGCATACGTTCACGCAGCTGCCGCAGCCCTGGCAGTCAAGAACGCCCACCTGAATGCGATAGCTCAGGCCCTCAAAGCCCTTGCCGATAGCAGCCTTGGTCTTACAGGAAGCTGGCGCGGCGTCGGCCTCGTCCTTTGTGAACAGGAACGGGCGGATGGCGGCGTGGGGGCAGGCAAGGGCGCAGCGGTTGCAGCCGATGCAGTTTTCGATATTCCAGACGGGCACATTGTCTGCCACGCCGCGCTTTTCAAATTTGGCGGTGGCTATGGGCATGATGCCGTCGGAGGTTTCAAGGAAGGTGGAGACAGGCAGGCTGTCGCCCTCCAGTCTGTTCATGGGGATAAGTACCTTGCGCACATACTCAGGCAGGCTGGGATCAATGGTTCTGACCTCGTCCTTAAGCTCCGCCCACTGTTCCGGAACCTTAATTTCGGTGACGGCCTCAAGGCCCTTGTCGATGGCCTGGCAGTTCATGTTCACGATCTTCTCGCCCTTCTTGGAGAAGGTCTTGACCACGGCGTCCTTCATGTAGCCAACGGCTTCGTCTAAGGGCAGCACGCCGGAAAGCTTGAAGAAGGCCGCCTGCAGCACGGTGCTGGTGCGGTTGCCCAGACCGATGGCCGCGGCGATGTCAGTGGCGTCGATTATGTAGAACCTGATGTGGCGCTGGGCCAGGATGCGCTTTGTGCGGTTGGTCAGGTTATTCTCCAACTCCTCGCCCTTCCAGCGGGTGTTCAGCAGGAAGGTGCCGCCGGGCTTTATCTCGTTTACTATGTCGTAGATGTGCATATAGCTCTGCTTGTGGCAGGCAGTGAAGTCAGCCATGGTGACGTAGTAGGTGCTGCGGATAGGCTCGTGGCCGAAGCGCAGATGGCTGCGGGTCACGCCGCCGGACTTCTTGGCGTCGTACTGGAAATAAGCCTGCACATACTGGTCGGTGTTGTCGCCGATGATCTTGATGGAGTTCTTGTTTGCGCCCACAGTGCCGTCGGAGCCAAGGCCCCAGAACTTGCAGGAGATGATGGATTTGCCGGCGGTGACGATATTTTCGCCCACAGGCAGGGACAGATTGGTCACGTCGTCGTTTATGCCGACTACGAAGTGGTTCTTCTTCTCCCCTGTCATGTTGTCGAACACAGCCTTCATCTGAGCGGGGGTGGTGTCCTTGGAGCTGAGACCGTAGCGGCCGCCAAGTATCTGAACGTGTCTGCCGCTTTCGGCCATAACAGTGCATATATCCTCAAACAGGGGCTCGCCCAGGCTGCCCGGCTCCTTGGTGCGGTCCAGAACCGAGATGGTCTTTACGCTCTCCGGCAGGGCAGTCAGGAAGTGCTTTGCGGAGAAGGGGCGGTACAGATGGACCTGAATGAAGCCCACTTTTTCGCCCATGGCGGTGAGGTATTCCACCACCTCGCGCAGGGTCTCGCACACGGAGCCCATGGCGATGACGACTCTCTCGGCGTCGGGAGCGCCATAGTAGTTGAAGGGCTTATAGTCCTTGCCGGTGATGGCGTTTATCTTGTTCATGTATTCTTCAACCACGTCGGGGAACTGCTGGTACGCGGTGTTGCAGGCCTCTCTGTGCTGGAAGAAGATATCGTCGTTCTCGCCGGTGTTGCGGATGGTGGGGTGCTCGGGATTAAGCGCACGTTTGCGGAAATTCTCCACCGCGTCCCAGTCAACAATCTTCGCAAGGTCGTCGTAGTCCAGCACTTCGATCTTCTGTATCTCGTGGGAGGTACGGA
>CAZLIJ010000165.1:0-218 GCA_964559305.1 uncultured Oscillospiraceae bacterium
CTGCAAAAGGCTGTCCGCAGCGCCTGCCGGGTCAGCTTCAACCGCATATGCGTGGACGGGGACCGCTCAACAAACGACAGCTTTGTGGCGCTGGCGGACGGTCTTGCCGGAAACCGGGAGATAGTGGCCGAGGGCGCTGAATACGAAACATTTTCCGCAGCGCTGACGGAGCTGAGTACCGCCCTTGCCCGGCGTATGGCGGCGGATGGAGAGGGAGC
>CAZLIJ010000165.1:228-3896 GCA_964559305.1 uncultured Oscillospiraceae bacterium
TCCCCGCTTATCAAGGCCTCAATTTTCGGCGGCGACCCAAGCTGGGGGCGGATCGCCTGCGCCATGGGCTATTCCGGTGCGGACTTTGACCCGGAGAAAGCGGAGATAAGCTACGAAACGGCTCTGGGTTGCTTCACAGTCTGCCGGGGCGGGGCAGAGGTGGAGTTTGACATCGACGACGCCCGGCGGATAATGAACGCGCCTGAGGTGAAAATTCTTATCCGATTTTTTGACGGCAGCGCCACCGCCACCTGCTGGGGCTGCGATCTCACCTACGACTATGTGCGTATGAACGCGGAATACGAATAAAAGGGCAAAGGTGAAAACCTTTGCCCTTAGCTTATATGACCTGAAAAATGTAGAATTTCAAATAGTCCGTTTCCGGCACATCCCAGGCGATTGGATGATCCGGCCCCTGCTGACGGGCCTCGATCTGCTTTAAGTTGACGCCCGCGTCCATAGCCGCGTCCTTGAGCATACCGCGGAAAAGCTCGTCCGTCATAAAATGGGAGCAGGAGCAGGTGGCCAGGTATCCGCCCCGGGGCAGCAGTTTCATGGCCTTCATATTTATCTCCTTGTAGCCCCGCACAGCGTTTTTCAGCGTTGCGCCGCTTTTGGTAAAGGCGGGGGGATCGAGAATAATGCAGTCGTAGTCCCGGCACTTCTCCTCGGCCATTTTTGTCAGCAGCTCAAAAATATCCGCCTGAATATACTCGACCTCCAGCCCGTTCAAAGCGGCGTTTTTGGCCGCGGAATCCAGCGCGTCGGCGGATATGTCCACGGATGTGACCTTTGCCGCGCCGGCCGCCGCGCAGTTGAGCCCGAAGGCCCCCGTGTGGGTGAACAGATCCAGCACTCGCTTTCCCCGGGCAATACGGGCCACTGCCTGACGATTGTATTTCTGGTCAAGGAAAAAGCCGGTTTTCTGGCCGTTTACATAGTCCACATCATATTTTATGCCGTTTTCCGTAATGACAACGTGCCCGTCGCCGCTGCCAAGGGCATAGCCCTTTGACTGCTCCAACCCTTCTTTTTCCCGCAGAGCCGCGTCGTTTCGCTCGTAAACGGCGCTGATTTTAACACCGGCTCCTAACATTATGTCAACTAATCTTGAGTATAGTTCCGACTTGATGCGCTCCATGCCAAGGCACATGCACTGAGCCACCAGCACGTCCTCAAACCGGTCCACGGTAAGGCCCGGCAGACCGTCGGCTTCGCCGAAGATAAGGCGGCAGCAGGAGAAATCGTCGCCCATGACAGTACGCCGGTAATCCACTGCCCAGCGCAGACGCCGATCCCAGAAGGCGCTGTCAAATCTGTCGTTGGCGTTTGCGGACAGGATGCGCACCCGAATTTTCGAATTGGCGTTATAGAATCCGGCGCCCAGAAACCGGCCCTTGCCGGAAATGACATCAACAATGTCGCCGTTTTCGCATTCTCCGTTGGCGGCCACGACCTCGTCGGCGTATACCCATGGATGGCGGGCGCGGAGGGAGCGCTCTCCCTTTTCGGTGACGGTTATCTTAACATAGGGTCTTTCCATATTAAAGCCTTTCTTGTGTTCAGCCGCCTTTTTTCAGGCGGGGGCGAATTTTGAGCATGTACGCGGGCGTAAGCTTACTAAGGGCAAGGTCATATACAACAAAAGTTACATTGCCAAGAATGATGAGCAGCGCCAGAAATCCGGCGGAATAGCCCTGATACTCTCCTGCCAGCTCCGCCATGCCGAACACCTGCAGCATCAGCCAGTAGGCGGCAAATACGGCGGCGTTGAAGGAGATGAGTTTTGCCATAAGCCGCAGAAGCTTTGGCTTTATTCTGTTGAAGCCCGCCCGGGCGGCGGGATACCAGCCCAGAAAGAGGAATATAAGGGCGGATTCTTTATCCGGAATAAGGATAAGGCAGAGGGCCGACACCACGGCGTACAGCGCTGTGGCTATTCCGCCGCCGTAATCGCAGACCACCGGGATAAAGGCGATACCGGCCAGAACAGGCCCCGCGTAGGTGCCGATGGCGATAAAGCTGGCAAGCAGCATTATCACCACCGCCAGCGCGCCCATAAGACCGCACAGGGCAATCATGGCGCTGCTGTGTTTCATATCATTTTTCATGGGCCTATTGTAAGGTATTTTGCCGAAATCCGCAATAGCCGCTTGCTTTAACGGGCGGTATTATTTATAATGAAAGTTAAATCAGCGTTTTTTGACGAGGTGTGGGAAAATGAAGAAAAAACTACTCACTATCGGCGGCTCGGTACTGCTGGGGTTCCTTACAGTGCTGCTGGTGGCCACGATAACCATGCGCAGCAATGTTATCCCGGCCGCGGCCCAGACGCCAACAGCCAGCCCCAGGCCAACAGCCACGGTGGAGCCAACCAAGACTCCGGAGGCGGAGTACTACAATATCTCCTTTATTGGAGACTGCACGCTGGCTTCCAGTCAGTACAACAACGACTTTGAGAATAAGATGAAAGGCGATTATGCCTATCCTTTCAAAAATACCGTGAAATATTTTGAGGACGACGACCTGACGGTAGCAAATCTTGAATGTACCTTTTCGGACAGGAGAATGACCTCTGACGGCACCTTTTATTTTCTCGCCCCCAAGTCTTTCGCGCAGATTCTGGTGGACGGCAAGGTGGACTTCGTCACCACCGCCAATAATCACCGCCATGATTTTGCCGAGGCGGGCATAGAGGATACCGAGGCCGCGCTGGACGAGTATAATATCCCCCACGCCGGTGAAAACGAGACCTACATATATGATATGGACGGCATAAAGGTGGGCTTCTACTGCGTGTTCAGCGGACTTAAACCCACGGAGAGTATGGTTACATCTGCTGTGAAAAGCCTGAAGGACAAGGTCGCGGACTACATAATCTGCGCGCTGCACTGGGGCGTTGAGGGCTCGTATAAGGTTGCCGACTGGCAAAAATCCGTGGCTCACGCAGCCATAGACGCCGGCGCGGATATCATCTACGGCAGCCATCCCCACGTTTTGCAGCAGGTCGAGGAGTACAAGGGCGGAGCTATCATGTACAGCATGGGCAACTGGTCTTTCGGCGGCAACACTGCGCCCCGTGACCGGGATACCGCCATTGTGCAGGTCAAGCTTAAAAAGGACGCGGACGGCAGCATCAGCACCGAGGGCTGGCAGGCCATACCCTGCTGCCTGAGCAGCACCGATTCCGTGAACGACTACTGCCCCAAGCCCTATGACAAAGACAGCGAGGAATACAAGCGGGCCATGTCAAAGCTGGACGGCACATGGACGGGCGCGGACCTCAATGTGGACTACTCAGGCTATCACACCAGCAAAGCCCCTGCCGCAACTGCCGGTACAGGACAGTAAAAAGATTAATAATATAAAAGAGCCTGGCGTCATGAAAAGCAGACGCCAGGCTCTTTTTATGTGAAGCAATATTTATGTTTCAGTTTCATCCGCCGGCACTTCATCCTCCGGAACCTGTATCTCTTTTATAAGAAACTCGTTACCTGAAAGGATCTCAAAATCCTTTTTGCCGCAATGGGGACACACGCCCTCGAACTTAACGGGATCATACACCCGGCGGCACTGGCGGCACTTTACCCGGGCGGGGATGGTCTCTATCTCAAGCTCGGAATTTTCCAGTACAGTGTCCTTGCAGGCGTCGGGATAAACCTCTTCAA
>CAZLIJ010000166.1:0-425 GCA_964559305.1 uncultured Oscillospiraceae bacterium
GGGGAACAGCTCGCTGAGCTCGTCGGCGTGCATGACCTCTCTTGAAAGGCGCCATGCAGCGTCCACAGACAAAAACGGATCGTAGCCGTAGACCTTCATGCCCAGCTCCAGCGCGGCGTTTGCCACCAGCGCGCCGGTGGCGCCAAGGCCCACCACGCCCAGAGTCTTGCCCATAAGCTCAGGCCCCGCAAAGGAGGATTTGCCCTTTTCCACTATGCCCGGTATCTGCTCGCCCATATCCGCGATGGACTTCACCCATTCTATGCTGCCCAGCACATCTCTTGACGCCATGACAAGCTCGCACAGCACAAGCTCCTTCACGGCCTCGGCGTTGGCTCCGGGGCTGTTGAAAACCACGATGCCCCGCTGGGTGCATTTTTCAACGGGGATATTGTTATAGCCGGCGCCGGCTCTGCCGATGCACA
>CAZLIJ010000166.1:435-3882 GCA_964559305.1 uncultured Oscillospiraceae bacterium
ATTTGCCGAGCGGACTATTATGCCGTCGGGGGAATCGAAATCCGGCGCGACCTCGAAGCCGTGCTCCAGCAGTATGTCAGTTCCCAAAGGGGAGATATTGTTTATGGTCTTTATCCGTGTCATGTGTGTGTCTCCTCATATTCTTTCATGAAATCCACCAGCTTTTCCACGCCCTCAACAGGCATGGCGTTGTAGATGGAGGCCCTCATCCCGCCGGCCTTCCTGTGGCCCTTCAGGCCAACAAAGCCCCGGGCGGCGGCCTGAGCGACAAAATCCGCGTCTGTGCTCTCACTTTCTGTGCGGAAGGTGACGTTCATATAACTGCGGGAGCCGGGCTGGGCATGGGGAGCAAAAAGGCGGCTCGATTCCAGATAATCGTACAGCAGCGAAGCCCTGCGCAGCTTGAGATCAACCATGGCGGGTATGCCTCCCTGTTGGATTATCCAGTCCAGCGTCAGTCCCAGCATATATATGCACCAGCAGGGCGGAGTGTTCAGCATGGAGCCCTTGTCTATCTGCACGGAATAGTCCATCACCTGGGGCGTTATGGGCATTGCCCGGCCGCAAAGGCGCTTATCCGCTATCACCACGGTAAGCCCCGCGGGCGCCATATTCTTCTGGGCTCCGGCGTACACAAGGCCGTATTTTGAAAAATCCACCGGCCTGGTGAGAATATCCGAGGACATATCGCACACCAGCGGCACGCCGGCGGTTTCCGGCACATACTGCCACTCCGTACCGTAGACGGTGTTATTGGCGCAGTAATAGAAATACGAGGGATTCTGAGAAAAATTTAACGAGCTCTGGCCGGGGATATAGCTGTGATTCCTGTCTGCGGAGCTGGCCGCTATGTTAACTGTCCCGTATTTTGCGGCTTCCCGGGCGGCGATCTCCGAAAAGTTGCCGGTGACGGCATAATCGGCGGCGCCCTTTTCGCCCATAAGATTCATGGGTATGGCCGCAAACTGCAGCGTGGCTCCTCCCTGCAGGAACAGTATCTCATGGCTGTCAGGCACATTCATCAGCTCCCGGAGCTTTTCCCGGGTGGATTCGAATATATCCTGAAACAGTTTACTTCGGTGGCTCATTTCCATCACGGACATCCCGCTGGAGCCATAATCCAGCAGCTCATCCGCCGCCTTTTCAAGGACCGGCGCGGGCATTACCGACGGGCCGGCGGAAAAATTATATACGTTTTCCCGGGACATAAGCGCACCTCTTTTTCTTAAAAAAATCAAGGGCGTGACAACGGCCACGCTCTTGATAAATTATAGCGCCTTACATATATTACGTCAAACTATTTCTCCAACAAGGTTTTCACCGTCCACCCCGGTTATTTTGACGCTTTTCACCAAACCCCGCAGGTTTTCGCCCCTTGCTCTTGTGAGAATGTAAGTGTCGCTGTGACCCTGCCACACATCCCCCTCCTCCGTTTCAAATAGCACCGGCAGTATCTGTCCCACGGATGCTTCCAAAAAAGCTCTGCGGGTCCTTTCCGCCGCTTCACCGGCATCCTTTGCTCTGGCGGCTTTCACTGCATGGCTCAGCTGTCCGTCCATCTTGTCCGCGGGTGTGCCCGGACGGCGTGAGTACGGGAATATATGCACCTTGGAAAAAGCGCATTTTTCAAGAAATGCCAAAGTCTGCCGCTGGTCATCGTCGCTCTCGCCGGGAAAGCCGGTGATAAGATCCGCCGTCAGCGCGCAGCCGGGAAAATACCGGCGCAGAAGCCGGGTCTTTTCGAAAAATTCATCGGTTAGGTACTTGCGGTTCATTCCCCTGAGCACATTGTCGCAGCCGGACTGGAGCGAGAGATGAAAATGCCGGCAGACCCTGCCCGTATCGGCCAGTGTGCGGCAGAAATCCTCCGTGATAACCGTGGGCTCCAGCGAGCCCAGCCTTATGCGCATATTGGGCGCTGCATCGGCAATGGCCGCGATGACCTGGGCAAGGCCGGGTCTGCCCGGCAGATCAACGCCGTAGGAGGCGATCTCGATGCCGGTTACAACCAGCTCCCTGTACCCCTCCCCGTCCAGCTTCGCCGCCGCTGCGGCGGCGTCGGCAAGGGGCAGACTTCTAAGCCGCCCACGGGTGTAGGGTATGATACAGTAGGTACAGAAATTGGCGCAGCCGTCCTGTATTTTCAGCATGGCTCGGGTGCGCCCCGCGAAGGTGCCGGCAGGCAGTTCTTCAAACAAACGGCGTTCAAAGGGCTTATCCACGTTCCGCGCTCCTCCGCCGTTTTCAACGGCGGCCTCCACGTCGGCCACCAGCTTCGCCCTGTCGCCGCTGCCGTAAACGATGTCCGCCCCCAGCTTTTGTGCGGCGTCCGGCGCTATCTGGGAATAGCAGCCGCACACGGCGCTGACCGCGCCGGGGTTTTCCGCCATCAGCGCCCGCACGGCCTGCCGGGATTTGCGCCCGCTCTCCGCCGTGACGGCGCAGGTGTTTATTATCACCGCGTCGGCTTTCTCGCCTTCCCCGGCGGGTGTATGTCCATGGGCGCGCAGAAGCGTTTCCATGGCCTGAGTTTCGTATTGATTGACCTTGCAGCCCAAGGTGGTTATAATGTACTTCATAATGCTTCTCCTAAGGAACGGTATATTGAAAATATGAAAGAAATCTATCTTGACAATGCGGCCACCACCCGTGTGTGCCCGGAAGCGGCGGCGGCGGCCATGAAAATGATGACGGAAAACTACGGCAACCCCAGCTCCACCCACACCCGTGGCCGGGAGGCCGCCAAGGTGCTGAAGGAATCCCGGGCAAAGCTGGCCGCCGCGCTGGGCTGCGGAGCCGAGAGCGTGTATTTCACGTCCTGCGGCTCTGAGGGGGACAACTGGGCGATTATAAACGGCGCAAAATACATGGCCCGCCGGGGAAAACACATAATAAGCTCCACCGTGGAGCATGACGCGGTCAGGAAATCTATGGACGAGCTGGAGCGGCAGGGCTTTGAGATCACCCGCCTTGCTCCCGACAGCACGGGAGCCATACCGGTTTCCGCCGTGGAGGGCGCTCTCAGGCCGGACACGGTGCTTGTTTCCCTTATGATGGTAAATAACGAGACCGGCGCCGTGACGGACATTGCCGGTGCTGCAAGGGCTATAAAAAAGGCAAGCTCCGCTGCTCTTTTCCACACTGACGCGGTTCAGGGCTTTATGAAGGTGCCCTTTTCCGCGAAAACTCTCGGCGCAGACATGATAACTGTCAGCGGACACAAAATACACGCCCCCAAGGGCGTGGGTGCGCTTTATATACGTCCCGGTCTGAAGCTCCCGCCCTACATAATGGGCGGCGGTCAGGAAAGCGGTATGCGGGCCGGCACAGAGCCCATGCCCCAGATCGCGGCTTTTGCCGCCGCGGCGGAGCTGGCCTTTGCCGGAATGACTGAAAGCACGGAAAAAATGTCGGCTCTCAGGGCAAGAGCGAAAGAAGAAATATCCG
>CAZLIJ010000167.1:0-3879 GCA_964559305.1 uncultured Oscillospiraceae bacterium
GGCTGTGGGCGCAGCGTTCAAAGAGTTTCGCAAAGAAGCGGTGCGGCTGAAAAAGCTGGTCAAAGAAAAGGAAGTGCCGATTTCCGATTTTTCCTCATGGCTTGCCGAACAGCAAAACGAAGTTGACCGCTTGATGGAGAGCTGATTTTCCAGAGGTTTGATAGGGATAAAAAATCACCATCATTCTGCACAACAAAACAGCGGTTTTAGGAGTGCGTGAGCGCTTAAAAGGGTTTGTTTGGGGGCTGTTTTTGCACTTTATTTGTCGGATTTGACGGGCGTGCCGTTTGGTGAGGATAGAACCCTTAGAAACGATGTAGGGTACGGTACAGGGGAATAAAACGGCTGAAAATGGCTTTTCCGTTTTCGGACGCAAAAAGGACTGCCGATGGGCAGTCCTTTCGCTTGCAATATGCTATTATCCATTTTGAAGCAATTTCGCTTCTTCCGTTACATCCAGAGCCAACAGTAGACCGAGCGTGAAGCCGTAAGAGAAAACATCTTCCTCTGTGTGTGAGGAAAGGTCGGAGTACATTCGCATGAGCGTTTGAAAGCGTCCGCAATCGTCCTGCGATAACTTCTCTGTGAAATACCGTTCTTCTTCCTCAATCTTGCGGACAAGTTCGAGCTGTTCCATGCTGTGCGGGTCTTTCCGTTCCCACGGAATGATTTTGCCGTTATACAGGCCACGAAGTATGTTTCCCATGCTATTCACCGTTCTCTCCCGCAATCAGGTCATTTTTGCCGATAAAGGCTTCTGCGGTCATAATCAGCCCCAGTTTGTAACCGTAAATCAGGTTTTTAACGGCGGTTAGCTGATTGACTTCGCCCTGTGCGTCAATGTACTTTTGGAAGATGGCTTTATCCTCCGCGCCCAAGCGTTCAAACAATTTCTGTTCATTACGGGAAACCAGTTCCATTGCCTTGCCAAATTCGGAATCTTTCTTGAAAAACTGTACTTCGGGTGATATGTTTCCGTATGCAAATTCCTCTAAAATACTCGCCATGATAACCGTTCCTTTCATTGTTGTGGGCAACACTTGAAAGGCGGGTATAATTCTGGTATGATGTTTTTGCACCGCCTTCGGGTGTTGCGGGTGGCAGCGGCAATTTACTCTTTCCGGGGTTGCGCTGCTGCCATTTCTATAATTGCCGATAAAAACGAGCAAGCCAAAAGCCTGCCCGTAAATCACATATATATCACCCACTTCCCGCAATGCCGCCAAACTCCTGCAAATGAGCCGGTTGCCATGCTGTTTTAGTGGCGGTATCATTACCACCCTTTACAGCATACATTCCAAGGACGACGGCCTGTGGCTTTTGACATACCGGGCCCGCGCGGAAGAAGGTGCGGCGGTATGAGATTGTTTTCTGAATACGGCGCCCATGTTCAGACGCTGTTTTTGCTGGCACTTATGGTGCTTTTCCTTTTGCAGCTGTATCTGCAGAATCTGCACTATAATTATAAGGAAAAGATAAGACTGGCGCTCAACTGCCTTCCGATGATCGCGGCCATGGTGCTCAGCGTCATTCTCATGCGGCACCGCAACTGTGTGGAATGCCCTGTTCCCATATCTCTGGCAGGGGTTTCCGCGCTGACCCTGGCGCTATACGGCTATACCATCGCCGCCATCATCCGGCTTTGCCGCCGCCACGATAGTATGCTGACGGCAGACTCCGTAAAGGAGGCCTGCGACAACCTGCCCTTTGGCCTGTGCTTTTTCGCACAAAACGAGCTGCCGGTGTTGGTTAACGGGCAGATGACCCGCATCACCGGGGAGCTGATAGGCAAAAATATGCAGTCCCTGGGCGAGCTGAACCGGGCGCTTGAACGCCCGGCGGATTCAGTGCAGGCGCTGATAACAGACGGCAGTAGGATATATCGCACGGCGGACGGACGGGAGTGGTTTTTCGCCAGTACAGAAATAACAGACCACACGCAAAACCGGTATACGCAGGTCACAGCCGTGGATCGCACCCAGCTTAACCGCCTGAACGCAGAGCTGAAGACCCGAAACAAAGAGCTGAAAAAGATGATGAACCGGCTTGACCGCATCCGCGCCAACATAGCGGACAGCATTCGTCAGCATGAGATACTCACCGCGAAAATGCGGCTTCATAACAAAATGGGGGGCTGTATGACCGCGGCGCGCCGGTATTATTCACAGCTCGTCCTTGGAAGTCCACACAACAGGATATCCGCTCAAAAAGCCGAGCTGCTGAACAGCTGGAACAGGACCGTGGCCGATCTGCTGGACGAAATAGGGCAGACTGACGACACCGACCCGCTGGACGAGCCGGTCCGCCTGGCCAAAAGCGCCGGCATGGATGTGGTCATCCACGGGGAAATGCCCAAGGACCCGGAGGTCTACTATCTCTTTGTGACGGCGCTGAGGGAATGTATAACAAACGCAATCCATCACGCTGAAGCCAGCGTTATTGACGTTGACATGAATCACCGGGGCGGTATTGTGACGGGGGTATATACCAACAACGGCAAGATACCGGAGCACGAAATAGTAGTGGGCGGCGGCCTTACCAGTCTGCGCAGCCGCATCGAAGGCGCCGGAGGCACACTGACAGTGCGCAGCCTGCCGGTATTCACACTTACCGTAACCCTGCCGGAAAACATAAAAAGCGAGGAGGACGATGACGATGACGAAGGTGCTGATAGTTGAGGATGAGCGCAATGTGGTCAAGGGCTTCAAGGCGGACATCGCCTCCGCCGCGGATCGCTATACTCTTGTTGAAACCATAGAAAACGCTGCCAACACGGCCACTGTGTGCGCAACTGGCGGGGTCGATCTTATCCTGATGGATATAAACACAAAGGACAATGAGAGCGGCCTTGCCGCCGCGGAAAAGATCAAGAGGCTTTTTCCGGACATCAAAGTCATCATTACCACCTCATACCTTGATTATCACGCGGTGGATGAGGCCGGACGCATCGGCGCGGACAGCTTCTGGCTGAAGGATTTCAGCCCCGTGGAGCTTATCGACGTTATGGACGCCACCATGCGGGGCGAATCCTATTTTCCACAAAAGCACCCGGACGTCAACATTGGAGAGACCCATTATAACGCCTTGACCGTCACGGAAAAAGAAGTGCTTTCACTGCTGCTGCAATATGTCAGCGTCAAGAGCATAGCGGCACATATGTGCGTTGAGGAGACCACCGTGAAAACGCATCTGCAAAATATCTGCCGGAAGGTCGGCTGCGACAACAAGCAGGATCTGGCTGTTCTGGCCTCAAACTGCAAGCTGGCGCTTCCAAAGCTGAAGCCTTCAAAGTAATAGAGTATTTAACTGCCGTTTCGTAAAGGACGCCCGATGTACATCGGGCGTCCTTTTTGCGTTCACTGTCAATTTGCTGAAAAATGCCGGATTTTGCGAAAAAATCATACGTTTGCAGGACGAAATTCACAAAAGTTATATCTATAATTAGAATCAAAATAGATATTTCCATATCTCTGACCGGAAAGGCAGGTGGGGAGAAGATGCCGAGAGTTGTTGTAAATTGTCAAAACTATATGTTTTCAGACATGATCCGGCGCACTTTGCGCACGGGGGATTTCCATGTGACGGTTGTAGACGATCCCGCCGATGTCATTGGTGAGTTCAACAACACGGCGGCAAACATTGTCCTGCTGGAGGTGACAGGCAGCGGCCCGTGGACATTTTCCCGGCGTATGGAGCTGCGCAAGATCATACAGCGGGTGGACCCGGACTGCAAGATCGTATTTATGGTGGACGAAAAGGCGGAGCCGGAGATCGCGGATAAGATAAAGCAGGCCAAGATCGACGGTCTGATAGACCAGTTCATTTAGCCTGACGCCCGATTCTTCAACTGCGTGTCCAAATCGTTCTGGAGTTTATCCA
>CAZLIJ010000168.1:0-3850 GCA_964559305.1 uncultured Oscillospiraceae bacterium
AGACCCGGGAATGAAAAAAACCGTGGCTCTGGCGGGAAAATACGCCCAGTATGACGGCAATATCCTCATAGAGGGCGAAAGCGGCACCGGCAAGGAGCTGATAGCTCAGGCTATACACAACGCAGGCCGCAGCAGCTCGGGCCCCTTTGTGGCGGTCAACTGCGCCTCCATACCCCGGGATCTGCTGGAATCGGAGCTTTTCGGCTATGAGGCCGGAGCCTTTCCCGGCACCTCCACAGAGGGTAATCCCGGCCGCTTTGAGCTGGCCAACCGGGGCACGCTGTTTCTGGACGAAATATCCGAGCTGCCTATCGAATTCCAGTCCAAGCTGCTGCGGGCGGTGGAGACCCACAGCATCGTGCGGCTGGGCGGCGGGCAGGATATCCAGCTGGATATACGCATCATTGCCGCCACCAGCGCCAAACTGGAGGAGGCGGTGGCCGCCGGACGGTTCCGCAAGGACCTGTATTTCCGTCTGAACGTGCTGCGGCTGGCCATCCCGCCCCTTAGAGTGCGGCCCACAGATATTCCCTACTGCGCCGGCATTTTTCTCCAGCGTCTCAACAGAATAAACCCGGACATGGAGAAATCCTTCTCCCCGGAATTCACCGCTGGGCTGATGAAATACGACTGGCCCGGCAATATCCGGGAGCTGCAAAACGGCGTGGAGAGGGCCTTCTATTCAAGCACTGAAAGCGTTCTCACTCAGGACAGCCTGCGCTTTCTCATGCCGGAGCTGGCGGAGCCCGACCATGCGGAAACCGTCCCAAGCGGAAAGGCCGGCGAAATACTGTCCGCTCTCACCGTGTGCGGCGGCGATGTGGCTCAGGCGGCTGAAAAACTGGGTATGAGCAGGGCGACACTGTATCGCCACATGAAGAAATACGCCATAGATCCCAAACAAACCAAGCTGTAAATCTCAATACGGTCGAGAATTATTGAGAACTCTCTCAAAAAATGAGACAAGTCATTAAGACTTGTCTCATTTTTACTGTTAAAATCTAAACTATTTGTGCAAAAACGTATAAATGGCTTTGAAAACATGGACAAATGCACGAAGTTTTGTGAGAATTAACATTAATTATTGAGATTTTGCTGCTTTACGATATAATTGTAATACGCAGCAGACAGAGGAAGTGAGAATTATGAGAAAATTCATAGTTGAATTTGGGATAGGCACGGATCTCCACGGACAGGACGTGAACAAGGCCGCAAAGAAGGCGGTAAAGGACGCGGTATCCAGAAGCTGCCTGTGCGGACTGCAGGATGTGCTGAACATACCCCAGGAGCAATTTGCCGACAAAGTACTCATAAAAGCCACCGTTGCCGTATCAAGACCCCAGGAGGTAAACACTGACGAGGTGGCAGGGGTTTTCCCGGTGGGAACAGCCCAGGTCCGGGCGGTTAAGGGAGGCCTTACCATCGACGGGCTGTGCATCCCCGGCTTCGGGGATTCAGACGTGAGCATTGAAGCGGCCATCGCGGCCGTTGAAGTGTATATAAAAGAGTAAATTATTTTTAAGGAGGTTTTTTTATGGCAGCAAGCAAAGAACAGATGAAAGACATCTATCTCCGTATGCGCCGCATACGCAACTTTGAGTCAGCCGCATCCCGGCTGTTCGCAGAGGGCAAGATCTACGGCTTTGCTCACCTGTATCTGGGCGAGGAGGCAATAGCTCCGGCGGTGTGCGAGTGCCTGCGGGACGATGACTACATCACCAGCACCCATCGCGGCCACGGCCATATCATTGCCAAGGGCGGCGACATCAATCTGATGATGGCGGAGCTTTTTGGCCGCTACACCGGCTACTGCAAGGGCAAGGGCGGCTCCATGCACATCGCGGACAGAGACAAGGGCATTCTGGGCGCCAACGGCATCGTGGGCGCCGGCCAGCCGATATCCTGCGGCGCCGGCCTGTCCATCAAGATCCGCAAGACCGATCAGGTCTGCGCCTGCTTCTTCGGCGACGGCTCCACCAACCAGAGCACCTTCCATGAATCTTTGAACCTGGCTTCCATCTGGAAGCTCCCCATAGTTTTCGTGTGCGAGAACAACCACTACGGCATCTCCATGAGCCAGGACCGCCATCAGGCCATCAAGGACATCTCCGACCGCGCCGCGGTTTACAACATCCCCGGCGTCTCCGTGGACGGCAACGATCCCATGGCTGTATATGAAGCCGCGCAGGAAGCCGTTGCCCGCGCCCGCGCAGGCAAGGGCCCCACTCTTATAGAGTGCAAGACCTACCGTCAGCACGGCCACTTCGAGGGCGACCCGGCTACATACAAGCCCCCTGAAGAGCAGGCTGCGTGGATGGCCAAGGACCCCATGCCCCGCTATTCCAAGTTCCTTGTGGAAAACGGCGTGATGACACAGGCCGAGATTGACGAGGTAGACAAGAAGGTCGCCAAGGAAATCGACGACGCCATCGTATTTGCGGACGCCCAGCCGTTCGCGCCGGATGACAGCGTTGTCACAGACGTCTATTCTGATATCGTAGAGGAGGCGCGTGTAAGATGAGTACAATGACTTACGGTGAAGCCATTCGCGAGGCAATGAGCATAAGGATGCGCCAGGATCCCAACATCGTCCTCTTCGGCGAGGATGTGGGCGCTTTCGGCGGCTGCTTCGGTGTTTCCGCCGGAATGTTTGAAGAATTCGGCGCTGACCGCGTGCGTGATACACCCATTTCTGAGGGCGCAATAATAGGTTCCGCCGTCGGCTCCGCCGCCACGGGCCTGCGCCCCATAGCCGAGCTGATGTTCAACGACTTTCTGACTGTCGGCATGGATCAGCTGGCAAACCAGGCCGCAAAGATGCGCTATATGTTCGGCGGCAAAATAGACCTGCCCATGGTGGTGCGTCTGCCCGCCGGCGGCCGCACCGGCGGCGCCGCGCAGCACAGCCAGAGCCTTGAGGCATGGCTGACCCACGTCCCCGGCCTGAAGGTCGTTTACCCCAGCAATCCTCAGGACGCGCTGGGCCTGCTGCTGAGCTCCATTGACGACGACAACCCCGTCATGTTCTTCGAGCAGAAGACCCTTTACGCCGCCAAGGGCGAGGTGGATTCGCTTGATCCCATCCCTCTGGGCAAGGGCAAGATAGTCCGCGAGGGCAAGGACGTCACCATCGTTACCTACGCAAAGCAGGTATACGACGCCCAGGAAGCAGCCGAAAAGCTGGCTAACGACGGCATCGACGCCGAGATCATAGATATCCGTACTCTTTATCCGCTGGATAAGGACATGATAGCCCAGTCCATAGCCAAGACCCACAAGGCCATAGTTGTCACCGAGGAAAACAAGCGCGGCGGCTACGGCGGCGAGATAAGCGCCATCATCGGCGAAGAAATGTTCGACGATCTGGACGCCCCCGTTGCCCGTATCGGCGCCCTGAATACCCCCGTTCCCTTTGCTCCCAATCTGGAGGACGTGTATCTCCCCAACGCCACCGATATCGTTCTGGCAGCGAAGAAAATGTTCTGATACTTTTATGGCGCGGAAGGGCGTGCCCTTCCGCGCCATAGTCAAAAACCTGAGAGATATGAGGTGCTGCCTATGGCATCAATCGGTATTATTGCCAACCCCGCCTCCGGCAAGGACATTCGCCGGCTGGTGTCCTACGCCACGACTATCGACAATAACGAAAAAGTCAACATCTGCAAGCGCATCGTTCTGGCCGCCCGGGGACTGGGCGTGCGGGACGTTATATTCATGCCGGACACCTTTACTGTTGGTTACAGCGTCCAGTACCAGCTGGAAGATGACGGGGTGCTGGACTCAAATATAAATGTTCTGGATTTTCTGATGGACGGCTCCATGAAGGACACCGTGGACGCCGCCGGCATCA
>CAZLIJ010000169.1:0-3807 GCA_964559305.1 uncultured Oscillospiraceae bacterium
ACCCTGCCGACGATCATATTGAGGGCAAGACCCTGCGCCTTAAGCAGCAGTATTTCTTTGTTTCCGCCACCGCTCAGGCCATAGTGAAGCAACATATGCGCCGCTGGGGCGACATCCGCTCCTTCCCCGACCGCCACGCCATTCAGATAAACGACACCCACCCCACGCTGGTAATCCCCGAGCTAATGCGTCTTTTCATGGACGAGCAGGGGCTGGGCTGGGACGAGGCCTGGGAGCTGGTGAAAAACTCCGTGGCCTATACTAACCACACGGTTATGAGCGAGGCGCTGGAGACCTGGCCCCAGGATCTTATCCAGCAGCTTTTGCCCCGCATATGGGAGATCATGTGCGAGATAAACCGCCGCTGGTGCGATTATCTGACTAAAAGCTTCGGCAGCGGCGAAAAAGCCGGACGCAATCTTATCATCCGGGACGGACAGGTGCACATGGCAAATCTGTGCCTTGCCGCTTGCCGCAAGGTCAACGGCGTTTCCGCCCTCCACGGCGACATTTTGAAAAACCGGCTTTTCCACGACATCTACACCCTCCGGCCGGAGCGCTTCACCTATGTCACCAACGGCATAGATCACCGCCGGTGGCTTGCCCAGATAAATCCCCGGCTCCACGGTCTTGTATGCGAGGCGCTGGGCGGCGACGGGTATCTGACAAAGCCCGAGGAGCTTATCCGGCTGAAGGACTTGGCCGGCGACGGCGCTGTGCGGGAAAGGCTCAACGAGATAAAGCGGCTGAACAAGCAGGATTTTGCCGCCTTCGCCATGAAAAACGACGGCGTTGCTCTGAACACAGACGCGGTGATGGACGTGCAGGTAAAGCGTTTGCACGAATATAAGCGCCAGCTTTTGTGCGCCATGCTGATAACCCATTTGCAGACCGCGCTGCATGAAAACCCGAACATGGATTTTCTGCCCTGCACCTTTGTGTTCGGAGCCAAGGCCGCGGCCAGCTATAATACCGCCAAGCGGATAATCGAGCTGCTGTGCTCCCTGCAAAAGGACGTGGCCGCAGACCCTGTGTGCAAGGGCAGGCTGCAGGTATATTTCATGCAGAATTACAGGGTATCCGCCGCCGAGGCGCTGATGCCCGCCGCTCAGGTATCCGAACAGATATCCGCCGCCGGCAAGGAGGCCTCCGGCACGGGCAACATGAAGCTGATGATGAACGGCGCGGTGACTATCGGCACGCTGGACGGGGCCAATGTGGAGATGTATCAGCGGCTTGGCGACGAGAATATGTTCTTGTTAGGCCTCCACGCCGACGAGGCCGCCTCCCTTCGGCAGGCGGGCTACAATCCCCAGGCCATTGCCGCCCAAAGCGAGGATATAAAATCCATATTCAACCGCTGGAGCAGGGGCTTATCCGATGGGAAAAGCTATTCCGACCTTGTGTCGGGACTGGTCTATGGCGGCGATCAGTATATGCTGATGGCCGATTACCAAAGCTATCTTGATACCCACGAAAGGCTTTACGCCGCCATATCCGACCCCGGCGAAATGGCCCGCATCTCCCTTGTCAACATAGCGGAAAGCGGAGTGTTCGCCGCCGACAGGGCCGTCAGGGAATACGCGGAAAACATCTGGGGGATAGACGTGAAATGAGCAGAGTTGCGGTAATAGGCGCCGTTAACGCGGACATATGCGGCAGACCCTTCGCGCCCCTTATCATGCGGGATTCCAACCCCGGCACAGTCGTCACCTCGCCGGGGGGCGTGGGCCGGAACATCGCCCACAACCTGCGGCTTTTGGGGATGGACGTGACCTTTATCACTGCCCTGGGGGACGACGCCTGGGCTCAGGGCATCACGGACAGCTGTCTTGCTCTTGGCTTTGACATGAGCCTTGCCCGGCGGGTGCCGGGTGGGCGAACCTCTACCTATCTTTATATCACCGACCCCGCAGGGGACATGGAATTGGGCGTGTGCGACGCGGACGTGGCTGAGAGCCTTACGCCGGAGTATCTTGAAAGCTGCATGGACTCCATCAATTCAGCCGACGCCGTGGTCATTGACGGCAACCTCACTCAAAAGGCCGTGAAGTTCATCGCGGAAAACTCCGCCGCTCCCATATACGCTGACCCTGTCTCCGTTATCAAGGCCGACAGGCTGCGCCCGGCGCTTAACCGGCTGGCCGCATTCAAGCCAAATGAGTTGGAGGCCACGCGGCTCACCGGTTTTTCCGCCCCGGCGGAAGCGGCGGCGGCGCTGGTGGAAATGGGCGTGGGCCGGGCCTTTGTAAGTCTGGGCGCCAACGGCATGGTGGCCGCAGACAGGGATGATATCCTGCGGGTCCCCTGCCAGAGCGCGGAGCTTATAAACGCCACCGGCGCGGGAGACGCCGCCGTGGCCGCCATAGTATGGGCCGGGGTAAAGGGCCTTTCGCTGGCGGATACAGCCGTGGCCGCCATGCGGGCCGGAGCGCTGGCCGTCAGCTGTCAGGGCGCGAATAATCCCCTGCTTTCCGCGGGAAAGCTGCTGGGATAGAGCCTTTATGCGTGGGAAGGTCTGATACTGTGGAAAGAAGCTTTTTCATAACTTCCCCCCGGCTGGGTTTTTCAGTCTGGCGGGAATCCGATATTTCAATGGCCGAAAAGCTGTGGGGCGATGAGCGGGTGACGCGATACATCTGCGCTTCCGGCCGGTTCACTAAGGACGAGATCGCCGAAAGGCTCGCTCTGGAGATATCCAACGGGGAAAACTTCGGCGTCCAGTACTGGCCGGTTTTTCTTTCCGCCTCAGGGGAATTCATCGGCTGCTGCGGACTGCGGCCCCACTCCGGCGGATACGAGCTGGGCTTTCATCTGCGGGCGGAGTTTTGGGGGCAGGGCTACGCCTTTGAAGCGGCGGGCGCCGTGATTCATTACGCTCTCTCAGCTCTCGGCGCAGACACGCTTTTTGCCGGGCACAACCCCGAAAACGCCGCCTCAAAAAAGCTGCTGGAAAAGCTGGGCTTTCAATACGTCGGGGACAAGTTCTATCCGCCCACCGGCCTGTATCACCCCTCATATGAGCTGAAAAAATCCGCCGTCACGATTTTGTGACGGCGGATTTTCCTGTCAAAGAAGTCCTGCGGGATTTTTTGCTGTGTGTTTACTTTTCCGTGCGGCAGACAAGCTCGCCGTTTACGGCGTCCACCACAATGGTGGAGCCCGCGGCAAGATCGCCGGAGAGTATGGTGCGGGCTATCAGCGTTTCCACCCTGCTCTGCAGATACCGCTTCAGCGGTCTGGCGCCGTACACCGGGTCGAAGCCCTGATCGATGACCACAGCCTTGGCGCTGTCGGTTATCTCAAGCTTCAGGGTCTTGTCGGCCAGCCGCTGTCTCAGCGCCTCCACCAGATTGTCGATAATACCGCTGAGATTATCCTTGGTGAGGGGCTTGAACATGATTATCTCGTCCAGCCTGTTGAGAAACTCAGGCCGGAAAGCCCGGCGCAGCTCCTCGTGTACGGCCTTCTCTGCCTCGGCGGAAATAGTACCGTCGGCATTGACGCCGTCCAGCAGGTACTGGCTGCCCAGATTGCTGGTGAGGATGATGATGGTGTTTTTGAAGTCCACCGTGCGGCCCTGGGAATCAGTTATGCGCCCGTCGTCCAATATCTGCAAAAGTATATTGAACACGTCCGGGTGAGCCTTCTCTATCTCGTCGAAGAGCACCACGCTGTAGGGCTTGCGGCGCACGGCTTCGGTGAGCTGGCCGCCCTCGTCGTAACCGACGTATCCCGGAGGCGCGCCGATAAGACGCGACACGGAGAACTTTTCCATATATTCGGTCATGTCTATGCGAACGATGT
>CAZLIJ010000170.1:0-3802 GCA_964559305.1 uncultured Oscillospiraceae bacterium
ACCATGCTGCCCGAGCAGGCCTAAGACCTTATGCGGCGGCTGTCCAACGGGCAGGCGGTGGTCAACGTGAAGCAGGCCTACTCCGAAACCGAAACGGAAAGCCGCAGCCATAGCCAAAACAGGCTCATTTTGGGGGGCATAGACTGTGCGCTGATAGTATCCGCCGCGGTCTCAACGCTCTCTCCCCTGCCCCATTTCATCGGCCTGCCCTGGCCGGGAACGGTATTTCTGGCCTGTGCCGCCGTGGTCAGCGCGGTGCTTGCCGCAGGCGGAAAAAAGCGATAAAAGTATAAATAAAAGAGGAACGGAAAAATCCGGTCCTCTTTTATTTAGAGAAGTGGCAGGCCACGCTGCGGCCGTCGATTTTCTTCATTACGGGCTCCTCCGAAGCGCATATCTCCTTAGCCAGCGGGCAGCGGGTGCGGAAACGGCAGCCGGAGGGCGGGTCCATGGGGCTGGGCAGCTCGCCGGAAATAAGCGGCTTGCTCTCTCCCCTGAGCCGGGGGTCGGGTCTGGGCGCGGCGGAGAGCAAAAACCTTGTGTATGGGTGCAGCGGATGCTCATATACCTCCCGGGTGGGGCCGGTTTCGCACAGTCTGCCCAGAAACATCACCGCCGTGCGGTCGGCAAGAAAGCGCACCACGGAAAGATCATGGCTTATGAAAAGATAGGTCAGGCCAAATTTTGCCTGCATATCTTTCAGCAGATTCAAGATCTGATTGCGCACGGAGACATCCAGCGCGGAAACCGGCTCGTCGCATACGATAAACTCCGGGTGCAGGGCGGCGGCTCTGGCGATGCCGATGCGCTGGCGCTGTCCGCCGGAAAACTGGTGGGGATAGCGGTACAGATGCTCCCGCGACACGCCCACAGCGTCCATAAGCTCCAGCACCCGGGCGGTAGTCTCATCCTTCGAGGCAAACTGCCGGTTTGCCTCCAGCGGCTCGGCAATTATATCCCTGACGGTCATGCGGGGGTCAAGGGAGGCGTAAGGGTCCTGAAATATGAGCTGCATTTTGCTGCGATAGGGGCGAAACTCCTTTTCGGATAGTCCGCTTATCTTCTCGCCCCGAAAGTATATCTCGCCTGAGCTGGGCGGCTGCAGGCCGATGAGAGTGCGCCCGAGGGTGGATTTCCCGCAGCCCGACTCACCCACCAGCGCCAGCGTTTCTCCCCGGTATACGGTCATATCCACGCCTGAAACGGCGTGCACGGTTTTGTGTCCCGGGGCGGGGAACTCCTTTGTCAGCCCCCGGGTCTCAATGAGTATTTCTTTTTCCGTCATTCCGCGCCTCCCGCAAAAAAGCAGCGCGCCATATGGCCCGGGCTCACTTCGGAAAGCTCCGGCCGGGTCTTTTTGCAATCTTCCCGGCATTGGGCGCAGCGGGGCGCGAAGGCGCAGCCCGCGCCAAGATGCAGCAGGTTCGGCACCGCGCCGGGGATGGTGTCCAGTCGCTCGCCGCCTCTTGTCAGCGCGGAAACGGAATTCAAAAGCCCTTTTGTGTAGGGATGGGCCGGATGTTCAAAAAGCTCAAAGACCTCCGCTTGCTCCACCACCCTGCCCGCGTACATCACATAAACATAGTCGCACAGCTCCGCGATTACGCCCAGATCGTGGGATATGAGCACTATTCTCATGCCCGTTTCGTCCCGAAGCTGGCTCATCAGGCGCAGTATCTGAGCCTGCACGGTGACGTCCAGCGCGGTGGTGGGCTCATCGGCGATAAGCAGTTTTGGCCGGCAAACCATGGCCATGGCTATCATCACCCTTTGCCGCAATCCCCCGGAGAGCTGATGGGGATAGGCTTTCAGCCGCTTTACAGGCTCCGATATGCCCACCTTTTCAAAAATCCTCACGGTCTCCTCGTCGGCTTCCCTCCGGGACATTTTGCTGTGCAGCAGTACGGTCTCACGCACCTGTCTGCCCACGGGCACCACGGGATTGAGACTGGTCATGGGCTCCTGAAATATCATGGAGATATCCCTGCCCCTGATGTCGCTCATCTCCCGCTCGCTCAGTCCCAGCAGTTCCCTGCCGCACAGCTTCACCGAGCCGCCGGTGATCTTGCCGGGGTATTTCACAAGGCCCATTATGGATCTTGCCGTCATGCTCTTGCCGCAGCCGGATTCGCCCACGATACCCACCACCCGGCCTGCCGGCACGTCGATGGACACATCGTCCACCGCCTTTATCTCGCCCTTATCCGTAAAAAAGCCGGCGGAAAGATCTTTCACGCTTAAAACACTATCTTCCATCTCGCCGCCTCCTCACTGATTTTTAAGATGGGGGTCCAGCACGTCCCGCAGTCCGTCACCAAGAAAATTGAAGGCCAGCACAACTATCATTATGGCCGCGCCGGGAATAAGACTGAGCCAGGGCTGGGTATAGAGATACTGCCGCCCCACATTGACCATCAGGCCCCATGAGGCCTCCGGCGGGCGGATGCCCAGACCCAGAAAGCTCAAGGAGCTTTCCGCCAGTATGGCGGAGGGGATGTTCAGCGTGAAAAGCACTATCAGGTCGGGGATGCAGTTGGGCAGAATATGCCGCAGCATTATCCTGCCCCGCCCCACCCCGGAAAGCCGGGCGGCCTCCACATATTCAGTCTCCTTCAGCTTCAGCGTCTCCGCCCGGACTATACGGGCCACGCCCGCCCAGTTGACAAGGGTGAGGGCGATGAATATATTGATTATCCCGTCGCCCAGCGTGTACATTATGACCATGGCCAGCAGCATGGAGGGAAAGGCCAGCATAATATCCGCAACGCGCATGATGACGGTGTCCGTGCGGCCTCCCGCGTATCCCGCCAGTATGCCCAGTGCCGCGCCGATGAGCATGGAAAGAGCCGTGGGCACAAGACCCACCAGCAGCGACACCCGGGAGCCGTAGAGCATACGGGTGAAGATGTCCCGTCCCGCCTCGTCGGTGCCGAAAAGATGCTTCCAGCCGGGGGCGGAAAGCCGGGCCATTATGTCCTGCTGATCGTAGGTATAGGGCGTCAGCAGGGGGGCAAAAATCGCCGCCAGCATAAAAAGACCTATGACAATGGCGGATACAAGAGCCAGCCTGTTTTCCCGGCACATACGCCTTAAGCTGCCGGAAAGGGTATCGGCCTCCCCCAGCTCGCTCCACTCAAGCCTTTCATGAGCCTGAACGGTTTCCTTTACTCTTTTATTAAACATACTCACGCCTTCTTCCTTATGCGGGGATCCAGCACCGTATAAAGGCAGTCGGCGATGAGATTTCCCAGAATGACAAGGGCGGTGGAGAAAAGCACTGTGCCCTGCAGCAGCGGTATATCCCGCCCGGATATGGCCTGCACCGCCAGCCGGCCCAGACCGTTGACGGAAAACACTGTTTCGCAGATGACCGCGCCGGACAGCAGGGATGAAAGCTGCACCGCCATCATGGTGATGACCGGCAGCATGGAGGTTTTAAGGGCGTGGCGGGTTATAACGCCGAATTGGCGCAGACCCTTGGCCCGGGCCGTGTCGATATAATCCTCCTGCAGCACCTCCAGCAGCGTGGAGCGGGTCAGTCTTGCTATACTGCCGGCGGAGTTCCAGCCCAGAGCTATGGCGGGCAGTATGTAGCACTTCCAGCTTTCCACACCGGATATGGGGAACCAGTGGAGCTTATAGGCCAGCAGATATTGCAGCACCATGGCCGCCATGAATACCGGCAGGGATACGCCCAGCAGCGACACGCCCATGAAAAGGTGATCCAGAATCCCGTTTTTCTTCACTGCCGCCAACTAACATTGGTATTTCTTTTAATTGGGGATACATCATTTCATGTATT
>CAZLIJ010000171.1:0-3769 GCA_964559305.1 uncultured Oscillospiraceae bacterium
CCAGTATGAGACGGACGTAATTGGATTCAAGTCCAAGAAAACGTCCGCACCCCCGTGGCTCACTTTTTCATTGACATTTACACATTTGTCTTCAACTGCGGCAATTTCCGCGAACGGCAGCTGGAGAATTTCTGCTATCAGCTTCAGCTTCGTGTGGGAGTATCCGATATGTTTGATTCTTTGGAAGACCGCCACTTTTTCAAAAAGCAGGCCAATGAGCTTCTAAAGATCGACAGTAACGGCAGACAAGGTAAGTATGTTTATAGCTTCTTTGAAAACTACACCCAGCTTCTGTTAAAAAACGCCGTCGATCGGTTTGGCGCTGAAACGCTGATACTGTCGGATGGGCATCGGCTCTTAGAGTCCGACCGCGAAAACGGAACCAACAACGCACAGACTCTGTGGCAGTATCTCAGGTGCTTCAGCAGCCCGACTGCCGCGGCCAAAGCGCTTTTCATCGACCGCAGCACATTACATTACCGATTGCAGAGAATAACAGAATCTTATAAAGTTAACATGGATGATCCGCATCTATCGCAAGCTGCGATGGCCTCATTATGGATTGAAATGCATTTTTTCAACAATGAGACTGATCAGGATAAGCTACAATAAGCTGCGCGAATTGAAAAAAGATATAAAAACAGACACGGTTTGCAGCTCTCTGACAGAATGAAGTTATCACACCAGCATTCTGAAAGAAGATATCAAACCGTGTCTTAGTATACTGTTCAGTTAAATATAAAGCTTTTAATGCCGCATTATAATACTTTAGGGCGAACAAGAAAAACTGCCAAACTGATATGTACCGCCGCGCCTCTTGTTTTGGGCTGACAGGTACAGCTTAGTGCAACGCAAATCGACCTTGTGCGGCCTATAAAAAGCCATGCTCGCCGCAAAAAGCCTATGACGAGGCAAAAACCTCAAGTTAAAAAATTGTTGAATCCTCTACGTTTATTTCAAAAATCCAGCTACTATCTGCTCCTCGGCCTCCTGCTCGGTAAGGCCCAGCGTCATCAGCTTTATAAGCTGCTCACCGGCGATCTTGCCGATGGCGGCCTCGTGAATGAGGCTTGCCTCCACGGAATTGGCCGTGAGCTGGGGCATGGCGGTGACGGACGCCTCATCCATTATTATGGCGTCGCACTCCGTATGGCCGGCGCACTTGTTGTTGCCGTTTATCCTGGATATGAACTTCTGCTTCGACTTGCCCTTTGCCACCGAGCGGGACACCACGTTTGCGCTGCTGTTCACACCGTCCAGATCCACGGAAAACACGGTCTCTGCCCGCTGTCTTTCGTGTGTCATGATCTTTTCATGTATGACAAGGGTGGCACCGTCCCCCAGCTTGCCGCTGGTTTTGCGCAAAGTATCGTCTATGCCCCTTATCTGGGTGGTCTCCATCTCCATATAGGCGTTTTCGTCCAGCTCCACAATGGTGGTGGGATTCATCACCCTGCCGCCTACGCCGGTGCCTTCGCCGTAGTGCTTTTCTATATACTTCACCTTGGAATTCTTGCCCACATGGAAGGAATGAATGCCGTCGTGCCGGGATTCCTTGCCGCCGCAGTTGGATATGCCGCAGCCGGCAACGATGGTCACGTCGCAGTTCTGACCCACATAAAAGTCATTATAAACAAGGTCCGTCAGGCCGGTCTCCTCTATGATGACGGGGATATGAACGCTTTGATTGACAGTGCCGTCCTTGATGAATATGTCAATTCCCGGCTCGTCCTTTTTGGTGACGATGTCTATGTTTTCAGTGGTGCTGCGCCCGGCAAGCTTGCCGTCTGCCCGGACATTGTACGCGCCCTCGGGGATACCGTGCAGGTCAGCGACCTCCTCAAGCAGTCTTTTTCCTATAAGATCCAGTTCCATCTTCTCCGCCTCCTTACAGCTTTTCCGTCAGCACATCGCACACGACCGGCTTCTGCTTTGCCAGCGTGGGCATGACCTGATCTTTTGTGCCGTCGGCCACGATGGCGCCGTCAGCCAGCACCAGTATGCGATCCGCTATGTCAAGGATACGCTCCTGATGGGAAATGATGATTATATTACCCTGTATCTTTTTGTACATCTTCTGGAACACGTTGATAAGGTTGCCGAAGCTCCAGATATCTATGCCCGCCTCGGGCTCGTCAAACAGCGTCAGCTTGGTGCTGCGGGCCAGCATGGTGGCGATCTCGATGCGCTTTATCTCACCGCCGGAAAGACTGGAGTTGACCTCGCGGTTTACATAATCTCTGGCGCACAGACCCACCTCTGACAGGTAGCCGCAGGCGTCTGAGGTGGATATCTTTTTGCCTGCCGCAAGGCTGATAAGGTCATAGACCGTGATGCCCTTGAAGCGCACCGGCTGCTGAAAAGCAAAGCTGACGCCCCTTTTGGCTCTCTCGGTTATGGAAAGCCCGGTGATGTCCTCTCCGTCCAGATATATTTTGCCTGCCGTGGGGGTATAGATGCCGGAGATGACCTTCATCAGGGTGGATTTGCCGCCGCCGTTAGGGCCGGTTATGGCCACAAAGCGCTCGTCCACCGTGAGATTGATGTTCTTAAGTATCTGTTTTTTTACGCCGTCGGACTCAGCCTTAAAGGATATGTTCTCAAGCTTGAGCATTGCGCAGCCTCCTTGTCAGAAATCTTCATCAAATTTATAGCTCAGATCTTTTTTCGTTGATATTTTCGGCTCGGTATGCTTTATCATTCTGCCGATGTTGCCGATGTGCCGCAATAGTATTATCGCCGCGCACAGCGCCGACATGAGCATACAAAGTTTGTCCTCTATAAAGACCCAGGTGCCCAGCACGGCCCCGGCTCCGGCGCATATGCCGCCCAGAGAAAGGTATTTGGAAGCGACAAGGGCGATGGCAAACACCGCCAGCGTCACAAATCCGGCCTTGGGGTCAACAAACATCATCCCCACGCACACTTCCATGATGCCCCGGCCCCCGGAAAATCCCCGCAGGGCGGGGTACACGGCGCCCATGGTCAGGCAGAAAAGGGCAAACATACGTCCGATGACGGGGTAGCCTTTTATGCCAAGCAGCCAGCCGCCTATGAGCACCACAAGGCCTATTTTAAGCGCCTCCGGCAGAAAGACCTCTGCAGCGCCTTTCCAGCCGGTCTCTCTTAAAAGGGCTTCAAATCCCTTCTGTCCCCGGCCATAGGCCCTGAGCTCCTGCTTCAAAAACGCCCGGCAGCATATTTCCGGCAGATATGTCCCGCCCAGAAAATACGCCAGTATCGCCGTCAGCGACAGCAGCAGGGGGATCATGCCTCGTCCCCCTTCTGGCGTATCACCATGCGGATAGGCGTACCCTCAAGACCGAAGGTGGCCCGTATCTGGTTTTCGATGTAGCGCTGATATGAGAAATGGAACAGCTCACGGCTGTTGCAGAATACAACAAAGTTGGGCGGGCGGATGCCCGTCTGGGTCATATAGTATATCTTCAGCCTGCGGCCCTTGTCGGAGGGGGGCTGCACCCGGGCCTGAGCGTCCGAAAGGACGTTGTTGAGCATACCGGTGGATATGCGCATGACGCTCTGGCTGTTGACAAAGTTTATAAGCTCAAAAAGTCTGCCGGTGCGCTCGCCGGTGAGAGCGGAAATGAACAGGATGGGCGCGTAGCTCATAAAGCTCAGATCACCCATGATCCTCTTGCGCAGCTTTTCCATGGTGCCGGTCTCTTTTTCCACCAGATCCCACTTGTTCACCACGATTATGCTGGCCTTTCCGGCCTCGTGGGCAAGCCCGGCGATCTTGGTGTCCTGA
>CAZLIJ010000172.1:0-3758 GCA_964559305.1 uncultured Oscillospiraceae bacterium
TGCCTGAACCGGAAAACGCGACGCCGCGCCGCACTTTTGCGGGGCAGCGTTGGGCGCGCCCGTTTCTATTGAGAAACGGGCGCGCTTTTTCCTCACACAGCACAACGCCGGAAAGATGAGGAGAAAATGAAAAAGCGCGCGCTGAGCCTTATCCTGGCACTTATCCTGGCCCTGTCCATGCTGCCCGCGGCGGCAATGGGGGAGGAAGCGCCCTTGTCAAAGCTTGAAAAAATAGATACGCTCATGAAAAGAATTGCCGCCGGTTATACCGACAGCTCCGACCCGTGGACGGTCATTGACATGGCGGCGTATAAGGTATACGCGCCCGACACGGTGAGCGTGACCGGCGCTGCCGCAAAAAAGACACTTATCGACAAGGCTATCACAGACGCGCAGGCGGCTTCACCCAGCGACGGCAGCCTTGCCAAGGATATCGTGGCCCTGCAAAGCGCGGGCACAGACCCCGGGGTCCTATATCCGCTGGGCGCGGCAGTGAACCTTTTCGACGCGCTGGACAAGCTGTCCCCGTCCAGCATCTACAATGTGGGCTACATCACCCTGCACGCCTACCGCCAGAGCAGCGTACTTACAGCGGAAAAAGCCGATGCGCTTTTTGATGTGATAGACGCCTTCAAAAATACAGATACCGGCAAGGGCGGAGCCTATATTTATGATTCCTGGGGATATGGCGCGGATATGGACACTCCCGCCGCCATATTGGCGTCAGTGGCACCCTTCGCCTGCGCAGCAGCCGACACTTACGGCGTGAAGCAAAGAGCCGTAACCATACGCGATGATATAATCGCGGAGTTTGCCGGGATCGCGCAGTTACCGTCCGGCAGCTTCGGCAACGCCAACACAGACGCCATGGTGATAATCGGCCTGGCTGCCGCGGGTATAGACCCGGATACCGACTCCCGGTTCGCTGCCAACGGCGTGAGCCTTCTGGACGGGCTTATGTCGTATGCGCTGGAGGATCTGTCCGGTTTTGGCTATACTGATAACGGGACTAAGAACGCTTACTCCACCGAGCAGGGCTTCAGAGCCCTGATAGCCGCGGCGCAGATGAAAAAGAACAGCGGCGCTTTAGGGTATGCCTGCGACCTGTACGACTTTTCCAAAAATTCCGTGACGGCGGGTTATGCCGCGGCATGGACCGGCTGCCCCACAACGCTGGTGTCCGTGCCCGGCGGCGCAGCGGTTGAGGTTTCAAGAGCGGACGGCGAGATTTCACCCGTTACTCCGGGTATGTATGATCTTGCCAAAGGCGAATATACATATTCAGCCGGGCTGCCGGGATATCAGACAAAAACAGGCAGCTTTTCAATTTCTGAGGCCGACGCCGCCAACCACAGCCCCAAAAGCATTCAGATATCCCTTGCCTCAGCTCCCGCGGACACAGGAACCATAAGCGTGTCGGTTTCCGTTATGACCCACCCGGAGGGTGGCGCGGACGGACAGTACACTTATAAGAATAACGCCCCGTCCTATTCCAATATCAGCGGCCTGCCGCGAACAGTGAGCCTGCAATCCGGCTCCAGCGTATTGGACGCGCTGGACACGGCGCTGGGCGCGGCCAATGTATCCTATACGGAGAAGACCGTTGGATATGTTTCGGACATCAACGGAATTTCGGAACTGGCTCACGGGCCTTATTCCGGGTGGATGTATATGGTCAACGGTACAGTTCCCACCGTGGGCTGCAGGGACTATAAGCTCAAAAACGCCGACAAGGTAGTATGGGTCTATACCGACGACTACACAAGAGAATTCGGCTCGGAAATATGGCCGGACGCGGGCGGTGATACCGGCACAGAAGAAAAGCCCGCTGAGCCAGCACAGCCGGAAAAGCCCGTAAGCTTTTCTGATGTGGACAGCGCCGCGTGGTATTACGGCGCGGTGAACGCCGCCGCGGGAAAGGGTCTGATGACCGGGCTGGCTGATAACAGCTTTTCGCCTGAAAGCCCAATGACCAGAGCCATGCTGGCGGAAGTGCTTTTCAGACTGACCGGCTCACCGGAAAGCGCCGGCACACTGAAATATGCCGACGCTGACGCTGACGCGTGGTATGCCCCCGCGCTGGTGTGGGCGGCGGAAAACAAGATCATGGACGGCGTGGGCGGAGACAAAATAGCTCCCGAAAGCCCTGTCACCCGGCAGCAGGCCGCTGTGATGCTGAAAAGATTCGCGGCATATAAAAGCTATGACGTAAGCGCCGGGAAGCTCACCGGCTTTTCGGATTCCGGCAGCGCGGCGCCCTGGGCGGTGGACGCTTTGGAATGGGCCTGCGGCAGGGAATTGATGAAAGGCCGCGCAGCCGGGCTTCTGGCCCCGACAGACGGCATGACAAGAGCGGAATGCGCCCAGCTGCTTGTGCGCTTTCACGATACTTTTATTAGATGAGGGCTTGATATGAAGGAGCGATTCAAGAGCTTCACAAAGAGGGGGGACGAGCGATGAAAACACGGCTCAAAAGTCTGCTGACAGCGCTGCTGGCGCTGGCGATTGCCGCTTCCCTTGCCCTGCCTGCCGCCGCCGGGGAAACCGTGCCGTCACGCCTGAAAGTGACGGCGGAGTACGTTGTAAACGCCGTGCCAGCCCCTCAGGTGGGCTCTGTGGGCGGAGAGTGGGCGGTGCTGGGTCTTGCCCGCAGCGGTCTTGACCTGCCGTCGGGGTACATTGCCGGATACCGGGCGGCCTGCGCCGACTATGTGAAAGCCCACAAGGGCGTGCTCAGCAAAAATAAATACACCGAGTACAGCCGCCTTGTGCTGGCGCTGACAGCGCTGGGTCAGGACCCCAAAAATGTGGGCGGCTATGATCTGACGGCCCCGCTGACGGATTTTGACATGGTGGTGAAGCAGGGAGTGAACGGGGCGGTATTCGCTCTGCTGGCACTGGACAGCGGCGGCACAGGGGCTAACCCGGCGCGAGAAAAATACATAGAATATATCCTTGATAAGCAGCTCAATGACGGGGGCTGGGCCCTGAGCGGAGGCTCCGCCGACCCGGACGCCACAGCCATGGCCATGCAGGCGCTGGCAAAATATGCCGGGCGCGGCGGCGTGAAAACAGCGTTGGACGCGGGAATAAACCGGCTTTCCCTTATGCAGAACAGCTCCGGCGGCTTTGAAAGCTGGGGCGCGGAGAGCTGCGAGAGCATAGCTCAGGCGATAGTGGCGCTGGGGGAGCTGGGCATTGATGTTTCCGACCCGCGATTCATAAAAAACGGGAAGGGGCTTATGGACGCGCTGCTGTCCTTTCAGACAGGCGACGGGGGCTTCAGACATTCCCTTGACGGAAGCGTAAACCAAATGGCCACTGAGCAGGCGCTGTGCGCGCTTTCATCCGTCCGGCGTCAGGAGGAGGGCGGGTGCAGCCTTTACCGCATGGCGGACGACGCACCGGCCTTTTCGGATATTGTGGGTGACAAAAACAAAGGCGCCATCGAGGCGCTGGCGCAAAAGGGCATCATCAACGGCATGGGCGGCGGGCTTTTTATGCCGGAGAAAACCATGACCCGGGCCCAGTACGCCGCTATTATCGCAAGAGCCCTTGAGCTGGAGCCGAAATACGCCGGGAATTTTTCCGATGTGCCGGCGGAGCGGTGGTACAGCGGCTATGTAGACGCGGCCTTTGCCGCGGGTATTGTGAAAGGCGTGGGCGGGGGAAAATTTTCCCCTGAGGGAACCATCACCCGGCAGGAGGCCGTGGTGATGACGGCCGGAGGGCTTGGCCTGCGCATGATGTGCAGCATG
>CAZLIJ010000173.1:0-3757 GCA_964559305.1 uncultured Oscillospiraceae bacterium
GTGCGCCACCGAAAACGGCGTGACCATGTTCACCGCGCTGGACACTGTGCGGGTGCTGCTGGACGTGCTGGAGGAGATAACAATGGAAATTTCCACCATAGATATGTGAGGCGCCATGTACAAAGGACTTTATTCCATAATTGAAAACCGCCCCCTGGCGGAAAGCACCTTCCTTCTGCGCCTTGGGGGAGAGCACGGCTTCACCGGCCCCGGTCAGTTCGGGGAGCTCGCCCTGCCCGGCAAATTTTTGCGCCGGCCTTTTTCCGTGTGCGGCTTTGAAAAAGGTGAGTTTTCCGTTATCTACCGCATCTCCGGCGGCGGCACTGAGCTTTTGAGCCGCCTTAGCGCGGGGGAAAAGCTGGACGCCCTGACGGGGCTGGGCACGGGCTTCGACCTTGAAAAAAGCGGGAAAACGCCCCTTATGGTGGGCGGCGGCACCGGCGCTTCGCCCATGTACGCCCTTGCAAAGGCCCTGCTGGCAGCGGGCGCGCGCCCCGCGGCGGCGCTGGGCTTTGGGAGAAGTGAGGATGTTTTTTTCGCGGATGAATTCAAGGCCCTTGGGATAGAAGTCATCCTTGCCACTGTGGACGGCAGCGCCGGGGAAAAGGGCAATATAACCGATCATCTGCCCGCGGACGCTTCCTATATATACGCCTGCGGGCCCCAGGCCATGCTCAAAGCCCTTGACGCCCTGCCCGCGCCGGGGGCGCAGTACAGTCTTGAAGCCCGTATGGGCTGCGGTTTCGGCGCCTGCATGGGCTGCACCATAAACACTGCCCGGGGCCCTAAACGGGTGTGCCGGGACGGGCCGGTATTCTGCCGGGAGGACATCATATGGTAAACACAAAAATAAAGCTGGCCGGGCTGGAGCTTGATAACCCCATCATCCCCGCCAGCGGCGCCTTTGGCTACGGTGAGGAGTTTTGGGAGCTCTACGACCTGAACTGTCTGGGCTCCATAGCCATAAAGGGCACCACGCCCCTGCCCCGCCCGGGCAATCCCCAGCCCCGGATAGCGGAGTGCTCCGACGGTATGCTAAACGCCGTGGGGCTGCAAAATCCCGGCGTGGACGCGGTTATAAGAAACGAGCTGCCCCGGCTGGCCGGGCATTATAAAAAGAAAGTCATCGCCAATGTCTGCGGTTTTTCCCTTTCCGATTACGTTCTGGCCGCGGAAAAATTCGACAGCGCTGAAAATGTGGGCGTCATTGAGGTCAATATAAGCTGCCCCAACGTCCACGGCGGGGGCATGGCCTTCGGCGGCTCACCGGGGCTGGCAGCGGAGGTCACGGCGGCGGTGAAGGCCGCGGTGAAAAAGCCGGTCTTTGTAAAGCTCAGTCCCAATGTGACGGACATAACGGAGATCGCCCGGGCCTGTGAAGCGGCGGGCGCGGACGGGCTTTGCCTTATAAACACCCTTTTGGCCATGCGCATAGACCCCGCCGCCAGAAAGCCGGTTCTGGCCAACATTACCGGCGGCCTTTCCGGCCCGGCGGTGTTCCCCGTGGCGCTGAGGATGGTGTGGCAGGTATACGAGGCGGTGAAAATACCAATAATCGGCGCAGGCGGCGTATCCTCGGCGGAGGATGTGTTGGAAATGCTGCTGGCGGGAGCCTCCGCCGTGGAAATAGGCGCGGCAAACCTCACAAATCCCTTCGCCTGCCGGGACATGGTATTGGCTCTGCCGGCGGCCATGGAAAAGTACGATATCACAAATCTTCAGGACATCATAGGAGGAGCGCACTGATGGGAAAAGACGTTATAATAGCCTGCGATTTTCCGGGCAGGGACGAGACCATGAGCTTTCTCGCCCGCTTTGGGGATCTGCGGCCCTTTGTCAAAATCGGCATGGAGCTATTTTACGCCGCCGGGCCGGACATAGTCCGGGAGCTGAAAGGGCGGGGGCACAAGGTATTTCTGGATTTGAAGCTCCACGACATTCCAAACACCGTGAAAAGAGCCATGGCCGTGCTGACAAATCTGGGCGCGGACATAATAAATGTCCACGCGGCGGGCACCGGGGCCATGATGAGCGCCGCGCTGGAGGGGGCAGCACGCCCCGACGGCAGCCGCCCACTTATTATCGCCGTCACCCAGCTCACCTCCACGGATGAAGCGCGCATGAACGCCGAGCTGCTCATCCCCGGCTCCCTGCCCGACGCGGTGATACGCTACGCCAAAAACGCCAAAGCCGCCGGGCTGGACGGGGTGGTCTGCTCCCCGCTGGAAGCGGGGCTTATCCACGAAAACTGCGGCAGCGATTTTCTCGCTGTCACCCCCGGCGTCCGCTTTCCCGACGGGGAAGCCGGGGATCAAGCCCGCGTCACCAGCCCCGAAAAAGCCAACGCTCTGGGCTCCGACTACATCGTGGTGGGCCGTCCCATAACGCAAAGCGCCGACCCTGTGGCCGCGTGGCGGCGCTGCGTCAACGAATTTTGCCGCTGAAAGGACAAGACTATGAAAACTAAAATCGCCAAAGACCTTCTTAAAATTCAGGCCGTTTTTCTGCGGCCGGACGAGCCGTTTATCTGGGCCAGCGGCATCAAAAGCCCCATTTACTGCGATAACCGCCTGACTCTTTCCGATGTGGCGGTGCGCACCGACGTGGAAGCGGGTCTTGCCGCCCTCATCCGGGAGCACTACCCAGACGCCCAAATCCTGATGGGAACCAGCACCGCGGGCATTGCCCACGCCGCCATAACCGCCCATCTCATGGGTCTGCCCATGGGCTATGTCCGCTCCGGCAGCAAGGACCACGGCAGGAAAAACCAGATAGAGGGCAAGCTTGTGCCCGGGCAGAAGGTGGTCGTGGTGGAGGATCTCATATCCACCGGCGGCAGCGTTATCGAGGTGGTGGACGTGCTGCGTGAGGCGGGCGCGGAGGTTCTGGGCATCGTGAGCATCTTCACCTACGGCATGGCCAAAAGCGTGGAAAGGCTCAATGAAGCCGGGGTGAAAAACGTAAGCCTGACGGACTTTGACGCCGTTATCGACACTGCTGCCCGGGAAAACTACATCAATCCCGACGACAAGCCCCGGCTGCTGAAATTCCGGGACAATCCGGGGGATGAGAGCTGGATAATAGCCGGAGGCAGCGAAGTTTGAAACAAGTTCAAACTTCATCTGATTTAAACGCGCTTTTCTCGCCGCTTACGCGGCAACCGAAAAGCAGGCGCATTATGGCCATTCCTTTTATGGCCTTTTGTGCCTTTCAGCACAGCAGAAAGGAATGGTCATAAATTGAAAAAAGATCTCATAGACATCCGTGATCTTACCAGGGAGGACATTGACGAGCTTATCGCCCTGGCCCGGGATATAATCGCCCATCCCGACGCCTACGCCGAAAAGTGCCGGCGCAAAAAGCTGGCCACCCTTTTTTATGAGCCCTCCACCCGCACCCGGCTGAGCTTTGAATCGGCCATGCTGGAGCTGGGCGGCAGTGTGCTGGGCTTTTCCGAAGCCAACAGCAGCTCGGCAGCCAAGGGCGAGAGCGTGGCGGACACGGCAAAGACCGTGGAATGTCTGGCGGACATCATCGCCATGCGCCATTTCAAGGAGGGCGCGCCGCTGGTGGCGGCAATGAACGTGGGCATTCCCGTGATAAACGCCGGGGACGGCGGCCACAACCACCCCACCCAGACTCTGGCCGACCTTCTGACCATAAGCCGGGAAAAGGGCCGGCTGGACAATCTCACCGTGGGCTGCTGCGGCGATCTCAAATTCGGGAGAACCGTGCACTCGTTAATTCACGCTCTGAT
>CAZLIJ010000174.1:0-3716 GCA_964559305.1 uncultured Oscillospiraceae bacterium
CCGGTTTTGTCCTGATAAAGCTCCTTTGACATATCAGCGGCCCTCCCTGTTTTTGTTGATGCGCTTTATTTCCAGACTTTCCACAAAGGCCTGCACCCTTGTGCGAAGCTGGCCGGAGGCGCCGCCCGTATACTGCCTGTCGATACACACCGATGGTATGCCCCGCTCCCCTGTCATTATATGGGAGGCCAGTGGCCGCTCATAGCCCCAGTACTCGCAGATTTTCATGGCCTCATACAAAATGCCGTCGGCCTTGTACTCCCGCGCCAGAGCCTCCACCGTGTCCCGCCGCTCTATGACCTTTTCCCGCGACATATACCGGGGGCACTGGCTGGTTTCCAAATAATTGCGGGCTATGGCCTCCAGCACCGGCATATCGGGGCTTAGTATTATCTCCTGCCGGCCCGGCACAGAGCCGAAGCAGAACCTGTCCGCCACTATAAGCGCCCCCGACTGCTCCACCGTGCGGGTAAAGTCCGGGTCGTCTATCTCCGAGCCCACCACCACTATTCTCGCCCGGTATCCGGGCTTTGGGTCGGGTCTGCGGGTCTTTATCTCCTCCAAAGTTTCCTTAAGAGGCTCTATTATCAGGTTTTGCGGGCAGCAATAGGACACAAGGCACAGTATGTGATACTCATATCCCGTTATGGGCGGATTGTCCAGCTTTCTGAAATCGCCTATCTCCGTCAGCACCCGGCACAGCGCATTGTGGCGCTCCACGGCGTCCAGCATGGCTTTTTCCGAAATGTCCGTGCCGAATTTTTCGTGCAGCGGCTCCAGGACTTTTTCCCTGAGCTGGGTGCAATACATTTTCAGTCCGTGTTCTGATACCTTGAAGGGCACGTCCACGAAGGAAACGAAAAAGTCGGGGCTTTTCACCAGCCGCAGCAGTTCAAAATGCTCCAGCGCCCGGTTCATTTCCGAGCAGGTCTCCGTGCCGGCGATGGCGGAAAGGAAGTTGTAGCCCCCCTCTATCCCCCGCTCCACCAGCGCCTTTGTGTAGCCGCATAGATAATTCGTCATGTAATAGGAGGAAATATCCAGCGAGCCTGTGCGCGGCGCGCGCAGCCGCACTGAAAAGCAGTTGTCCAGATTGAGCAGCAGCTCCGGCATATGATAACAGGTATAGCCTATGGCGTGTCTGCCCCCGGCGGTCTCCTGCCGTACAAGCTCGTTGTCAGCGTCGTCCAGCAGGTGCTAGAAATAGATAAGATGCTTCAGATCCTTCATTCAGCGGCCTCACTTTGCTATTTTGTTGAACTGTGTAAATATTATTATACAGGCAGCGTATTTGCATTTCAATAATAATATACAAATTATTACAGCGGTCTTGACTAATCCGGTTGGCAGCCTTACAATAATGTCAAACTTAAATAATAGTGAGGCGAAATTATGGCTATTATCACAAAAGCGTACTGCCGTTCCTTCCAGTCTGTCTTCAATGTGGCCGCCAGAGCTCTTTACTGGCGCAAACCCATAGCCGTCACCGGCGAAGGCAGCATCAAAAAAATTCCCGACATCCTGAAAAAATGCAAGGTCCAAAAAGCGATGGTGGTCTCCGGCCCCACCGTAGGCAAAACTCTGGCGCCCATGATACTAAACGAGCTGGACGCCGCCGGCGTCCAGTATGTAACCTTCTTCGAGGTGGCTTCAAATCCCACTGTTGACGTGGTTAACAAGATACAGGCACTGTACCTTGAAAACGGCTGTCAGGGCTTCATCGCCATCGGCGGCGGCTCACCCATGGACGCGGCCAAGGGAGCCGCGGCCAGAGTGGTGCATCCCAACTGGGAAGTCGGCCAAATGGCCGGACTGCTGAAGGTATTGAAAAAGATACCGCCCTTCATCGCCGTGCCAACCACCGCCGGCACAGGCTCTGAAACCACCATCGCCGCCGTTATCACAGATTCCGAGACACATCACAAATATGCCCTGATGGATCTGCAGCTGGTACCCCTTTACGCGGTGCTTGACCCGGAGATGACCCGCAATCTGCCCCAGAAAGTCACCTCCACCACCGGCCTGGACGCCCTGACCCACGCCGTGGAGGCTTACGTCTGCTGGACATATAACACGGCTGAGAGCATCCGTCTGGCCGAGGAGGCCGTGTGCGAGATCTTCACATACCTTGAGCGGGCATACAACGACGGCAACGACATGGAGGCCCGAACCCAGATGAGCATTGCCGCATATAAGGCCGGCTTTGCCTTCACCCGGGCCGGTGTGGGCAACGTCCACGCCATAGCCCACACCCTGGGCGGGCTTTACAACACGCCTCACGGGCTGGCAAACGCCGTGATACTGCCCATAGTGCTGGAGGATTACGGCCCCGCCGTTTATGAAAAGCTGGCGCATCTGGCGGAGCTTACCGGGGTTAAATTCACCGGCAGCGACGAGGAGAAGGCCAAGGCCTTCATCGCCGAGATACGGGCCATGAACAGGCGCATGAACATTCCCACCGGCTTTGATTTCATCAAGGAGGATGACATCCCCCAGATGGTCAAATGGGCCATGGCGGAGGCAAATCCCGTGTACCCCGTCCCGGTGGTGTACGACAAGAAGCGGTTTACCAAGGTCATACACCGCATAATCGACGAAGCCTGATAAGTGCAAAAAATCCGTCCCTGCCGTTTTGCGCGGAAGGGACGGATTTTTTTGACCTTTTTATAAAAAAAGGGTAATATAAAAGCGACCCGCAAAAGCGGGCCGCATATGTAGCTAAAAATCAGATGGCCTCGATCTCAGCCTTGATCTTGTCCTTGGTGTCCTGGGGAACCTTGCTGGTGGGAACCATGTTGAAGATGTCCTGCAGATTCTTCTTGCCCAGCAGCTTCAGACCGGGGGTCTTCAGCAGCGCGGGAGCATACTTGTTCATAACAGCAACGACCTGTTCGTTCTTCAGAGCCTCACTGACTGTAGTAGTCTTAAAATCCATAATCCTACTCCTTTGAAAATTATTGGCAGATTATCCCTGCCTTTGTTAATATATTACCTGTTTATCAAAAAATTGTCAAGTCATTATTGTGTAAATTGCATGGATTCTGAACTTATTATTTGGGCTTAAATGTAACATATGATACCATATTCGGTAGAAAACCGGCAAATATTGATATAAATTCTATTCAGGAGGCAATTATGCCCGTTTACAAACTGAAGCTTTGCTACGACGGTTCCCGTTACAACGGCTGGCAAAAGCAGGGCAACACCGGCAACACCATACAGGGAACGCTGGAAGGGGCTCTTTCCGATGTTTTCGGGCAGAGCGTGGACGCCGCGGGCTCCGGCCGCACCGACGCCGGGGTTCACGCCCGGGAGCAGACCGTGTCCTTTTCCGCCCCGGCGGTAAAAGACCCGGCCCGGGCTCTTTCACTGCTGCGGGAAAAGCTGCCGGGAGACATAGGCGCCCTGTCGCTGGAGGAAGCGCCGCCGCGGTTTCACGCAAGGCTGTCCTGCCGGGGCAAGACCTACGTCTACCGTGTGTGGAATTCAAAGGAGCCCTGCGTATTTGAGCGAAAATACGTTTACCTTGTGAAAGACGCTCTGGACACGGACGCCATGGGCGCGGCAGCGGCGGCTATGTGCGGCACCCACGACTTTTCGGCCTTCACCAGCGCGAAGCGCATGAAGCACTCCCCTGTGCGCACGGTGGAAGCCATATCCATCCGGCGGGAGGGGGCCACGCTGCTGTTGACTTTTTCCGGGGACGGGTTTTTATA
>CAZLIJ010000175.1:0-208 GCA_964559305.1 uncultured Oscillospiraceae bacterium
CTTGATGTTTTCCATGGTGATTTCTCCTCTCATAATTGAGGAAACGGGTCAGACGCGAAAAAAGAAGCAGGTTTCGTATTTGAAACCTGCTTTAAACGCGGAGCCTTGTTTCCTACGCCGGCATTACCCGGATCAGGTTCGAGGGTTTCGCGCCTCAATTGGCAGCGTCTCAGCCGGGAAGACCCAGCACCCCTTATCTGTTTGACCT
>CAZLIJ010000175.1:236-3711 GCA_964559305.1 uncultured Oscillospiraceae bacterium
CAATTGGCGTCCAGATCCATGGGGGTCATGCCCATGCTCTCGGTTATCTCCCGTATGGCCTTGTGGGTCTCCGTTTTGGCGATATCCACGCAGGCGGGGGCGTTGTCGTCGTCCACCTCGGTCATGCCCTCCGGCAGATGGATGACTGTGGTTGTGGTGATATCAAAAAGGAAGTTGCCCTCTTCCCCGTCGGATATTTTTATATTAAGGAAAAGGTACAGGGTCCCGTCCGCCGGGTCAGGGGTGCGGGCGCCCATTTTGCTGGCCGCGGACAGCTTCATCTCTTTGCCAACCGCGGTATTCACATGGGTCACAAGATCCGTTACCTTGAAATCCATCAGCTCAAATTTTTTCTCGTCCATGTCTGCCTCATTTCTCCGGCCCGGAAGCCGGTCATATTGTTGTTATTGTACTATCCCGCTGTGACGCCCGTCAAGCTATTTCGTTTTCACCGATTCGGTGATATTTCACAATCCGACGGTTGCCGGCTTGTCAATTTTGTTGAAATCAGCCCTTGACTTCATTGCCGTAAAGCGCTAAAATCACTTCATAATTCAATACTGCAAATGCAGTGACAAAGACAAGTAGCGGGAAATCTTTTGTTTCAGAGAGCCGGGGGCGGTGGGAGCCCGGCATGAAAGCTCCTGTGAATAACACTTTAGAGCAGTGATCTGAAAGCCTCTGAGGCCGGTAGGTGAGACGCGGAGCGCGGCGTTAAAGCGCGAGGGTTTGTCAGAACCTGGAAAAGAGACTGTTCAGTGAACAGTAAATTAGGTGGCACCGCGGATTAGCAGCTATTCGTCCTAAGAAGGAGGAATGGGCTGCGATATTTTTTATCCGGAGGTGCTTTTTTATGTGTTCAATTATGGGATTCACAAGTCAGGCTATCGGCGAGGACGAGCTGTGGGAGTGTTTCAGCCGCAGCAAAACAAGAGGCCCGGATATGTCCCGGGTGGAGAAGACCGGCTCGTGCTTTCTGTGCTTCCACCGTCTTGCCATAATGGGGCTTACCGAGGAGGGGATGCAGCCCTTCCATCTGGGACGGGATATGTGCGTGTGCAACGGAGAGCTATATCTTTTCCGCCCGCTCAAGGCGGAGCTTGCGGAGGAGTACGAATTCAAAAGCGGCTCGGACTGCGAAATAATCCTGCCCCTTTACAGAAAATACGGCCTTGATATGTTTGCCATGCTGGACGCGGAGTTTGCCATGCTCATCTATGACGCCCAGAAAGACCAGCTCATCGCCGCCCGTGACCCCATCGGCATCAGACCGCTGTTTTACGGGCACATGGCTGACGGCAGCATGGTGTTTGCCAGCGAAGCAAAAAACCTTGTGGGTCTTTGCGCGCAGGTATGCCCCTTCCCTCCCGGCTGCTACTGGGCCGACGGCAAATTCACCCGCTACGCCGATATTACCGATGTGCGGGAATATGTCACCGGTGATCTGGACGACATCTGCCGTAAGATACGGGAGCTTCTCATTCTGGGTGTGGACAAGCGGCTGGACGCGGACGCCCCTCTGGGCTATCTTCTGTCCGGCGGGCTGGATTCCAGCCTTGTGTGCGCCATCTCCGCAAAGCTGCTGGGGAAAAAGATACGCAGCTTTGCCATCGGCATGGACTCCGACGCCATAGACCTTAAATACGCAAGGCAAGCCGCGGACTTTATAGGTGCGGAGCACACCGAGGTATATATGACCCGCCAGGAGGTGCTGGCGGGGCTGGAGGAGGTCATAGCCGCTCTTGGCACCTGGGACATCACCACTATCCGGGCCAGCATGGGTATGTATCTTTGCTGCAGGGCCATCCACGAAAAGACCGACGTGCGGGTGCTGCTGACCGGGGAGATATCCGACGAGCTTTTCGGATATAAATACACCGATTTTGCCCCCTCGCCTCAGGCTTTTCAGCAGGAGGCGAAAAAGCGGGTGGACGAGCTTTATATGTACGATGTGCTGCGGGCCGACCGGTGCATTTCCGTCAACTCCATGGAAGCCCGGGTGCCCTTCGGTGATCTGGAATTTGTGAAATACGTCATGTCCCTTGACCCCGCGCTGAAGGTCAACAGCTACGGCATGGGCAAATATCTGCTGCGCCGCGCCTTTGAAAAGGATCATCTGCTGCCAGACGGCATTCTGTGGCGGCAGAAAGCGGCCTTTTCCGACGCCGTGGGGCACTCCATGGTGGACGATATTAAGGAGTACGCCGGGCAAAAATACACCGACGCGGAATTTGAAGCCGAAAGCGCAAAATACGGCTATGCCCGGCCCTTTACAAAAGAGAGCCTTTTGTACCGAGAGATATTTGAAAAATACTATCCCGGTCAGGCGGGCATGATAAAGGATTTCTGGATGCCCAACAAAAGCTGGAAAGGCTGCGATGTGAGCGACCCCTCTGCCCGGGCGCTTTCAAACTACGGCGGCAGCGGAGTATGATATTTTTCCGTTGCGAAACGGATTACGCGGGTATATACTGACAAAGCATATTTATTCTTGGAGGGACTGCCGTGGGATTTGTTGAACTGCTGCTTATAGCCGTGGGTCTGAGTATGGACGCTTTTGCCGTGTCCATATGCAAGGGGCTGTCGGTGAAAAAGGTCGGGCCAAAGCACGCTGTGCTGGCGGGACTGTATTTCGGCGGGTTTCAGTTTCTCATGCCCCTTATAGGCTACCTGCTGGGCTTTAAGTTTGAGCATCTTATAACCAGCGTGGATCACTGGATAGCCTTTGTGCTGCTGGCGCTTATCGGCGGCAACATGATAAAGGACGCCTTTTCCAAGGATGAGGAAAAGCTCAGCGACGACTTCGGTTTCAAGACCATGCTGCTTATGGCCGTGGCCACCAGTATAGACGCTCTGGCAGTGGGCATAACCTTTGCCTTCCTTGAGGTGGATATAGTTCCCGCCGCGGCGCTTATCGGCGTCACCACCTTTATTTTCTCCGCTGCCGGCATATACATCGGCAACGCCTTCGGCGCGAAATACAAGTCAAAGGCGGAATTGGCCGGAGGTGTTATTCTGATACTTATCGGTCTGAAAATACTGCTTGAGCATCTGGGAGTTATCAATTTTTGACATAAAAGCGCGCCGCAAAATTACTTTTGCGGCGCGTGTTTTTATTTTCGGAAAAAATCCAGCCCGTTTTTGTGCATTTCAAAGATAAAATCGAAAAAGGATTTGTGAAAGGGCAGAAACTCACCGGAATCTATCATGGCGCAGATCTCCCTGGCATCCGCCCAGCGCACCGTATCCACCTCTTCCCGCTGAAGCTTAAGAGAATCTATGTCTCCATCCCGGTCGATGACGTAGTAATCGTCGAACCCGCCTGGAAAATTCAGGCACATGGCGGGGTCGGTGCGGGAAAAGTCCATGGAAATGCCCAGCTCCTCAAAAAGCTCCCTTTCCGCGGCGGCGGCGCTGTTCTCCCCCGCCCGGCTGTGTCCTCCCGCGGAGATATCCCACAGTCCGCCGTAGGCGG
>CAZLIJ010000176.1:0-2368 GCA_964559305.1 uncultured Oscillospiraceae bacterium
CTCCATCGATTATGATTTTGACTCCAATTGAATTAGCGGCATCCATTAATTCCTTTAATGTATCTTCTTTATTTGAATCAAGTCCAAATCCCGCAATAGCAATATCCCATTCCGATATTAGTTTTTCTTTATTAATTGGTTCGCTTAATTTCATCTTGCTTAATAAAAACAATTTGCCCATGTTGTCATGAATATGCCTTTTAGCAGCTGATATTTCATTTTCTTTTGTAAAATCCAAAATATTATCCCCGTAATCCATAAAACGATTATTCATCTCTTTTATGTCTTTGTTTTTCTCTTCCAAATCTTTTCCAAGCAAGTAACGTCTAGTAATATTCCTGCCTATTATTGCATAGAAGATTTTCTTGCCTTGGCTATGTTCATATTTATGGAACGAATATACCCTTCCATCATCTAATTTGACTATAGGCCCCTTCTCAAATCCATTATTTGGAAGAGTTATAGGACTCTTTTTATTATTCAAATCATCCCGCCACTATATCCACGGTTATAACGCCCTGGGCGGATTTCAGCGCGCCCATCAGCTCGTCGGTTCCGGCGGTCATATTTTCCGTGGTGACGGAAATTGTCACCAGCGCCGCGCCGTCGGTGGGTATGGACTGATTTATGGTCAGAATATTCGCGCCGGACTCGGTAAAAATAGTAAGCAGAGAGGCCAGCACGCCGGGATTGTCGTACAGTATGGCGGTAAAGGTGACGATGGAATCCCGCTTCATGTCCCGGAAAGGACGGATGGCGTCCTTGTATTTATAAAAAGCGCTGCGGCTGAGATCCACACGCTCCACGGCCTCCGCCACGGTGCGGGCGCTGCCGGTCTCCAGCAGCTCTTTGGCCTGCGTGACCTTCACAAACACCTCCGGCAAAGCCTCGGCGTCCACAAGGTAGTATCTGTTTTTTGATGTCGGCATAGTGGTGATTACTCCTCCTGTCGCAAAAGTCTTTGCAGTACGGCCTAATGTTTTTCTGCCGTGGATAATCATAGTATCATATCTGTCGCCCCGACGCAAGTACCGGGGCGAAAAAGCCAAAAATTTTTTCGAATGTGAAGCGAAATACACAAAAGGAGAAAAGCCTATGTGGGGAGTGATTTTCAGCCTGGCCGCGGGCCTTGCCATGAGCGTGCAGGGGGTGATGAACACCCGCCTGAGCGAAGGCATAGGCACTATGGAGGCCAACACGCTGGTGCAGGGCACGGCCTTTATCTTATCGCTGCTGACCCTTATTTTCTGGCGGGAGGGCAGCTTTGCCCAGCTTGGGCAGGTGAACAGGCTTTACTGGTTCGGCGGCGTGCTGGGGATAGTGATAACGGTAACGGTCATGCTGGGCATAAAGGATCTGGGGCCCACAGTGGCCATTTCCGTTATCCTCATCGCCCAGCTGCTGACCGCCGCGGCTATCGACGCCTTCGGCCTGATGGGCAGCGAAAAAATCACCTTCGGCTGGACAAAATACGCTGGTCTTGCCCTGATGATCGGCGGGGTGCTGCTATTTAAGTGGAAGGGTCACGGCTGAAGCTGTCCAGCAGCGCGTTTACCTTGCGCACCGCACAGATGCAGAACTTCTTCAAAGCTGTGCACGGTCTTTATCCGCCTTACCCCCAGCTTTTCCGACATGGGGAGGGCTCGCCGGCCTAAAAATTTCGGCAGACCCATAGGCATGGGCGCGCTGAGCTGAAATTCTTCCGCGCCGGGCACGGGCCGGTCTTGGCCCCGGCACGCTGAAATGCCGCCGCAAGGGCGGCGGCGTTTCAGTGTGCCGGCAGTCTCACCCATGCAGACCATGGGTACAAATAGTATTTTCATGGTTTCTCCCATAAAAAAGGCGCGGAAATCTATTTCCGCGCCTAAAGACTAAAACAGTATTAACATTCCGAAAAGCTGCTTGATAAGGTCGATATAGTACTGCACATCGTAGTTGGCGAAAAGCGCGTCACTTATGCGGCCAAGGCTGCCGCCGGTGATAAGGCCCACCACCACGCACACAGCGCCCAGCGTGACCATGGCAAGGCCGATGACGCCTATGATCTTCCAGATTGACTTCATTCGCCCGCCTCCTCTTTACAGCAGCATTTCCGGGCAAGCCGGACTATGCTCCGCACAAGGCCGCCTATGCTCCATATGGCGAACCACACACCCGCCCACATCAGCACTATGCCCACGGCGAACATGATAAGGCCCACGCCGATGGTCATGATAATGTCCGCGAACAGCGCCATGCCGGAAAAGGCCAGCGAAAATGCGAACACGCCCGAACCAACAGCCGAGGCCGCCGCCGCCAGAATAACAGCGGTGACAAGAGCCAGAACAAGTATGCCCGCAAGCCCCAGCGGGATAAATACGATAAGAAA
>CAZLIJ010000176.1:2378-3705 GCA_964559305.1 uncultured Oscillospiraceae bacterium
ACAGGATAAGGGAAAAGACTTTTACCCTGTATTTTTTCCTTGGGGGCTCGTCGTCGTAGTCAAAATAATCTCCCGGCTCGGTGTCCACAAAATCCTCACCCTCGGGCTGGGAAAGCTCCTCGGCGGAATATGCCGGCGCTGGTGGGACCGGTGACGGGGGCTGGGTTTTGTCCTCCCGCACGGTGTGTGCGGGCTTTTCGTGCTCTTTTTTCTTTTCTTTTTCAGGCTCAGGCTTTTCCTTTTTCTTTTCCTCCTGCGCTTCCTGCGGAGCGGCTTTCTGCTCCCGGACAGGCGGCTCGGCCTGCACGGACTGCTCCCGGACAGGCGGCTCGGCCTGCACGGACTGCTCCTGTACGGGCAGCTGGGTCTTCAAAGGCTCATTCTGGGCAGGGGCTTCCATGACAGGGGGAGCGGGCGCTTCTGCCGGTGCGGCAAAATCATCCCCGCCTTCAAAGGCGGCCTCCACGGCGCTGCCGATGGAGTCGTAGATGTCCTCCTGCTCTGCCTCCGGCGCTTCTGCCGGGGCATCCGGCAGACTTTCAGTGGGCAGCTCCTCCGCCGGAGTGGGCGCAGGGGCAGCCGTCAGCTCGATTCCGGAAAGCTCACAGCAGCGGTTCAGCGCGGCGTCCAGCCCGTCTTTGTTATAGGCACGGGAAAGCTCCACTGTTACCTTCAGCGGAGACACAAGGACGTTGATAAGCTCCTCGTCGCTGACGGCAGCGTCAAACAGCTCGTCGAAGCGGGCAAGTACCCTGGCTTTTTCCTCATCTGTCAGGAAGGTAAGAAATTTTGACAGCTCTGTCAAAAATCTGTGTTTATTTATATGAGTCACCTCGTTTCAACGGTCGACATAATACATAATAAATTATATGACAAATTTCGCCGTCGGTCAAGGCTTTGTTTATACAGTCCCGCCGCCCCGGCAGCTATTGACATTATCCCGCGTATTATATAAAATATCAGGGCTAAATACGGCGGAGGAAGGCCTCTGACGATTAAGGAGAGAAGATAATGGCAAAAGATAAAAAGGTCGAGCAGATAACCGACATGGAGGTGGACTTCGCTCAGTGGTTCACGGACGTGTGCGTAAAGGCGGAGCTGGTGGACTATTCGGGAGTGAAGGGACTTTTCATCCTGCGGCCCTACGGTTACGCCATCTGGGAAAATATCCAGAATTATCTGGACGGACGTTTCAAGGAGCTGGGCCACGAAAACGTGTCCATGCCCCTGCTGATACCCGAAAGCCTGCTGCAAAAGGAAAAGGATCATGTTCAGGGCTTCGCGCCGGAGTGCGCATGGGTTACGATGGGCGGCAGCGAGGAGCTGC
>CAZLIJ010000177.1:0-3686 GCA_964559305.1 uncultured Oscillospiraceae bacterium
CACCGACGTCATCGGCCTTGTTATGGTGGCCGGCATGATGGTGCTGGAATACTCCCTGAGCCGCCGCCACAGAGAAACGCCCCCCGCCGCCGCGTAATAACTGAAAAAAACCGCTCCAAAAGGAGCGGTTTTTTTGATCTTGTCAAAACTTCTTGAAATAAGTCCTGCCTTTGGTTATAATCAGAATGTTACATTACGATAATTGATTGGAAGTGTCTTTATGAACAGAATGAAGATCGCACAGCTTTTCGCCGCTCCGGAGAGCTATGAGGGTCAGGGCATGACCGTTTGCGGCTGGGCCCGCACTATCCGGGACATGAAAAATTTCGCGTTTGTCGAGCTCAACGACGGCTCCTGCTTCAAATCCCTGCAGGTCGTGCTTGACAGAAACGCTCTGGATAATTACGACGAGATCGCCCGGCAGAACGTGGGCGCGGCCCTTATCTGCCACGGCACGCTGATAGTGACCCCCGACGCGCCCCAGCCCTTTGAGCTGAAGGCCGACGCCATCGCCGTGGAGGGTGTGTCCACCCCGGACTATCCCCTGCAGAAAAAGCGCCACAGCCTTGAATATCTGCGCACCATCCAGCATCTCAGACCCCGCACCAATCTTTTCTCTGCCGCCTTCCGGGTGCGCTCCGCCGCGGCTTACGCCGTCCACGAGTTCTTCCAGTCCCGGGGCTTTGTATATGTCCAGACCCCCATTATCACCGGCTCCGACTGCGAGGGCGCCGGCGAGATGTTCCGCGTGACCACGCTGGACATGGAGAATCCCCCCCGCACGCCTGACGGCAAGGTGGACTTTTCTCAGGACTTTTTCGGCAAGGGCACCAACCTGACCGTGTCCGGCCAGCTCAACGCCGAAAACTTTGCCATGGCCTTCGGCGACGTCTATACCTTCGGCCCCACCTTCCGGGCGGAGAATTCCAACACCCAGCGCCACGCCGCCGAGTTTTGGATGATAGAGCCGGAGATGGCCTTCTGCGATCTGGACGGCGATCTGGAGTGCATGGAAGCCATGGTGAAATACATCATCGACTATGTGCTGGAGCACTGCCCCCAGGAGCTGGAGTTTTTCAACAGCTTTGTGGACAAGGGCCTGCTGGAGCGGCTTCGCCATGTGTCCGCCAGCGATTTTGGCCGGGTCACCTATACCGAGGCTATCGACATTCTGCTCAAGTCCGGCCACAAGTTCGACTACCCCGTATCCTGGGGCATCGACCTGCAGACCGAGCACGAGCGGTTTTTGACCGAGGAAGTTTATAAGCGGCCCCTTTTCGTCACCGACTATCCCAAGGAGATAAAGGCTTTTTATATGCGCATGAACGACGACGGCAAAACGGTCGCCGCGGCGGACTGCCTTGTTCCCGGCATAGGCGAGATCATCGGCGGCAGCCAGCGCGAGGAGAGGCTGGAGCTGCTGACCGCCCGCATGAAGGAGCTGGGCATGAAGGAAGAGGACTACTGGTGGTATCTGGATCTGCGCCGTTACGGCAGCTGCCGCCACGCGGGCTTCGGCTTGGGCTTTGAGCGCATGGTGATGTACCTCACCGGCGTGAACAACATCCGCGATGTGGAGCTGCACCCCCGCACCGTGGGCAACGCCGATTTCTGATAAATAAAAAAACCGCCGCTGAAAACCTGTGGTTTTCAGCGGCGGTTTTCTTTTTTTAACCAAATAGCTTTTTCTTCGCCGGCTGGATGTTTATAAGCTTGCCCACGGTGGTGTCGGAATAGATATGGGTATACAGCTCCGGTATGACCCGGTGCATCACCGGCGCGGGAGAGGGCGCGCCCTCCGGCAGGCGGGCCATGATTTTTGTGGGCACGCCGGAGTGGGTGTAGGGCCCGCATTTTACGGTTTTATAGCCCAGTCTGCCGAAAAAGTCGGCGGCGTCGGCGGCGGAATCCCCCTGGGGGATCTCCACCAGCATACCCTGCAGCCGGCTGTACCGCCGGTCGATAAGGCGCATGGCCTCCGTGCCCAGGCCCTTGTCTCTGTACCAGGGCATAACCGCAAAATACATCAGCATGGCATAGCCGTAAAGGGATTTTGGGCAGACTATGGCGTAGGCGATGGCCACCTTTATGGTGTCGTCCATCACCACCACCAGCTCTATCTGGTGCTGGAAAAGCGCCTTGTGGAAAACGATCTCCGGCGGCAGCATGGTCTTGTTGAAATCCTGTTCCATCATGCCGTAATAGTTGTGCATTTCCTTGTAGCTGCATTTTTTCAGTCTGAGCATTTATTTGTCCTCCATGTCAAAGGCCTGCGCCCGGTAAAGCGAGGCATATTCTCCGTTTTTCTCCAAAAGCTCCCCGGGGGTGCCTATCTCCACTATTTTTTCCCCGTCGATCACCGCTATGCGGTCGGCGGAGCGCACGGTGGAAAGCCGGTGGGCGATGATAATGTTGGTGCGGCCCCGGCTCAGCTCCGTCAGTGAGGCCTGAATGTGCATTTCCGTCACCGTATCCAGCGCGGAGGTGGCCTCGTCCATGATAAGTATGGGCGGGTTTTTCAAAAATACCCGGGCGATAGACAGGCGCTGGCGCTGACCGCCGGAGAGCATGGCGCCCCGCTCGCCCACATAGGTGTCGTAGCCCTGGGGCATCTCCATTATCTCGTCGTGTATCTGGGCCCGGCGGGCGGCTTGTTCAACCTCCTCGTCGGTGGCCTCCGGCCGGCCATAGCGGATATTTTCCCGCACGGTGTCGGCAAAAATAAATACGTCCTGCTGTATTATTCCTATGTTCCGGCGCAGCGATTCCTGAGTGATCGTGCGCACGTCCGCGCCGTCCACCATAACCCTGCCGCCGGTAACATCGTAAAATCTGGGCAGGAGCTGGCAAAGAGTGGTCTTGCCGCCGCCGGAAGGGCCCACCACGGCCAGACTGCCGCCGGAGGAAATGGCAAAGGACACATTTTGCAGCACCGGCAGCTCCGGCGCGTCGGGATAGGCAAAGCTGACATTGTCATATTCCACCCTGCCCGTCACAGTACCTATGTCTTTGGCGTCGGGGGAATCCTTTATCTCCGGCTGGGTGTCCATAAGCTCCTTGAATCTCTGGAAGCCCACCTTGCCCTGCATATAGACCTCCATGAACTCCGCCAGTCTGCGCATGGGGGATATAAACGCGGAAACATACAGCGTGAAGGTGACAAGGTCTATGTAGTTCAGGCTGCCGGTCATGATAAGCGCGCCGCCTGCGGCGATAACCGCCACCTGAGACACGGAAAGGGTGAATTCCATGCCCGCGGAATAGGTGCCCAGCGCCCGGTAAAACTCGTTTTTCGATTCCTTGTAGCGGGCGTTGACCTGATTGAATTTCTCCCGCTCGTTTTCCTCGTTGGTAAAGGCTTTGGCCGTGCGTATGCCGGAAATGCCCGATTCAACGGCGGAGTTTATTTCAGCCATGCGGGATTTTACCGCCGTGGACGAGCGGGTCAGCCGCTTGCGCTGTGTCAAAGTAAAGCCGATGGTCAGCGGCAGCAGCAGCGCCAGCACCAGCGTCAGCCGCCAGTCGATAGTGGACATCACTATAAGCGCGCCGATTATGGTAAGAGCGCTGATGACTATGTTTTCCGGCCCGTGATGGGCAAGCTCCGTGATGTCGAAAAGGTCGTTTGTTATCCGGCTTATCAGCACGCCGGTGCGGTTCTGGTCAAAAAAGCTGTACGACAGCTG
>CAZLIJ010000178.1:0-3684 GCA_964559305.1 uncultured Oscillospiraceae bacterium
GTACCGAGATGCGCAAAAGCGGTATCGAGTACACTGTCATCAAAAACACCCTTGCAAGATTCGCCATAAACAACGTTGGCTACAACGAGCTGGACGACGTTCTTAACGGCACCACCTCTCTGGCCACCACCGAAGGCGACCCCATCGCTCCGTTCCGCATCCTCAACGACTATTCCAAGAAGATGAACGAGCGCTTCAACATCAAGGCCGCTTTCATGGAAGGAAAGATCCTCTCCGACGGAGAGATCAAGGAGCTGGCGTCCCTGCCCTCCAAGGAGGCTCTCGTCTCCGTGGTTCTGGGAACCATGCTGGCCCCCATCACCAGTCTGGCCGTCGTTCTCGACCAGATCGCAAAGAAGAATGGCGAAGCCGCTCCCGCGGCAGAAGCTCCCGCAGCCGAATAATCGGCGCACAACAATAATTATTGGAGGAAAATTATAATGGCAAGTGAAAAAGTCAATGCCATGATCGAAGAGATCAAGGGCCTTTCCGTTCTTGAGCTGAGCGAGCTCGTACACGCACTGGAGGAGACCTTCGGTGTTTCCGCCGCCGCCGCTGCTGCTCCCGCAGCCGCTGCCGCTGCCCCCGCAGCCGAGGAGAAGACTGAGTTTGACGTGGTCATGACCAGCTTCGGCGCCAACAAGATCGCCGTCATCAAGGAAGTCCGCGGCATCACCAGCCTGGGTCTGGCAGAAGCCAAGGCCAAGGTGGAAGGCATCCCCGCCACCATCAAGGAAGGCGTGAACAAGGACGAGGCCGAGGAGATCAAGACCAAGCTCGAGGCCGCCGGCGCAACTGTCGAACTGAAGTAATTACCGCATTAAAAATCCCGCCTTTTCGGCGGGATTTTTTTATGCTTTCCATCCGTTATTAAAAAACAGGGGCCGCACAGCGGCCCCTGTTTTTTTGCTGTTATTTTTTACTTTCCTGCGGGAGCGGGAGTCTGAGCCGCCTGATACATGCGTGCCAGCACGGCGGCGCCCATGGCGCGGCTGGCGTTGCCTGCCGCGGAGAAGGTGGTGTCGGTGGTGCCGGTCATGAGCTTATTCGCGGTGCAGTAGTTAACTGCGTCCACAGCCCATGCGGACACTGCGGAAGCGTCGGTGTAGCTAAGCTCGCCGGTAACGGCGGGAGCGTTGTAGTAGCGATAGATGAAGGAAGCCATCTGCTCGCGGCTCATCAGCTTGTTGGGCTCAAAGGTGGTGTCGGTGATGCCCTTGGTTATGCCCTTTTCCACAGCCCATGCCACGGCGTTGGCGTAGTAAGCGCCGGTCTTGACGTCGGTAAAGGTGGTGTTGGCCTTCACTTCGGGGGAGCCGGCCAGGCGGTAGAGCATGGTGACGAACATACCGCGGGTCATGTTGGTCATGGGCTCAAAGGTGGTGGGGGTGGTGCCGTCCATCAGCTTGTTGTCCCTGCACACGCCCACATAGGTCTCATACCAGGAACCGTGAGCCACGTCGGTGAAGGTGCTGCAGGTGGCGCACTTGATGGTGATACGGCCTGCGGACGCGCTGTACTGAGCGCCGACCACGCCCTTGAGGGCGGTGGTGATGTACTCCATCACAGCCTCATCCATGGGGATGCCCAGGTCATAGTTGATGGGGGAAGCGGCAAACGCATAGTATGTGTCACCGCCGCCGGCGGAGAAGTTGTTGGTTACGATGGTGTAGGTATCGGTCATGCTGAAGGCCTTGCCGCCCACGCTCTGGATGGAAACGCGGTTGATGGTCTTGGGCGCGGCATAGGTGGAGCCGGGATAGTTGTCGCCGGCGTCGAAGGCCTTGGCGGTGTCAATGGTGAAGTTGATGCCGGAAACCTGGGGGAAGCCGCCCACGGTGGTGGGAGTGCAGAAGGTGGAAGCTTCAAGGGCTTCCAACAGCTCAGCGCCAGTGACTTTCACAATGGCCAGCGTGTTGCCGAAGGGCAGCACGGTGTTGATATCCTTTTTGGTGATGTCGCCGGCCTTGATGGCTGCGCGGATGCCGCCGCCGTTGGTGAGGGCCGCGTCAACGTCCACGCCTTCCTTTTCGGATTTCCATACCAGCGCGTCAGTGATGAGATCGCCCATATTTGTCTCCTTGGAGCGGACATCGGCCTTCACGCCGTCCAGGTCTACCTTGGTAACGGCGAACTTGGCGCCGTACTCGGCGTCGATCTTGGTCACGATAGCGTCGGAAGCGGCCTTAACGGCGGCGTCGGCAGCCATATCGGCGGTAACGGGGACAAGGGACGCGGTCATTTTGCCGTCTTTTATTGTGACTACGCCGATATTCGCAAACGCGGTGCCGGTGGAGACCATCATGGTGCTGCCGGCCTTAAGGGCGGTCTTGGTGCCGTCGGCTGCCACCAGAGAATTGGTGTTGCCGTCGATGACGGAATGGCTGTGGCCGTCTATAAAGAGGTCGATTCCGGTGACTTTTGCCAGAACATCCACAGACTGATGACCCACGGATTCCGCGTCAACACCCAGATGGCCCAGGCAGACTATGTATTTGCAGCCCGCGTCCTTGAGCGCCTTGACCTGAGCGGTGGCGGTGGCCACAAGGCCCGCGTCGTCGCCGAAGGTGACGCCCTTTATCATTTTCGGGTTGGCCTTGGTGGCGGTTTCGGGGGTATCCAGCCCGAATACGCCTATTTTGGTGCCGTCGGGAGCGGTGAATACGGTGTTGTCCTTGAAAGCCGTCTTGCCGTTATACATGACGTTTGCCGCTACAACGGCGAACTTGGCGTTCTTCAGGTTGGCAGCCAGCTGTGCGTAGCCGTAATCGAACTCGTGGTTGCCCAGAGTGGCCACGTCATACTTGGCGGCGTTCATCAGATCCACGGCGCTGGCGCCCTTGGACACGCTGACATAAACGGAGCCCTGGCTGTAATCGCCGGCGTCCATCAGAAGAACGTAGGCGCCCTTGGCCTCATAATCGGCTTTCAGCGCGGCTATTTTGGCATAGCCGTCCACCGCGCCGTGGACGTCGTTGGTGTGCAGGATGACGATCTGTCCGGCCATTTCGCCGGTGGGTTTTGCTGCGATAACCACATTGGTGTCCTCGGCCATGGCAGTGCCCATAAGGGCAAAAACCATAACGACTACAAGAAGCAGTGACAGCAGCTTGTAAGACTTTTTCATTTGTTTCCTCCTGTTTATTTCATTTTCCCGTCCCCGTCCACCGGATTTCACGAAAACGTGTGTTCCAGTCAGGGACATATCTATTTTAGCATATTCTTAAAATTATTACAGGGTAATAGTGCCTCATATTTCTTAAGTTTTCTTATCTATATGGCCCAAAAAAGAAAGCGGACGCAAAAAGCGTCCGCTTCAAGGCCGATATCAGCGCCGGCTGTCCTCACACCCGCCACTCCTCCACGATGCCGTATACCGCGTCCCGCAGCAGCTCCGCCGCGGTCTCCGGCGCGCATTTTCCCGCCAGCCCCCCGGCAGTCACCGTATGTATGCCCAGCTCGTCGGCGATCCTGCTGTCAAAGCCCCCCGGCGGCGACGCCAGCTCCGCCAGCAGCGTCTTGGACGATATGGCCGTCAGCGCGATCGTATCCAAAACCAGCGCCGGCACAGTGTTGAAGATCATCTCATAGCCGCCCAGCTCCCGGGGCAGCGTCAAAAAATCTGCGCTGCGGCAGCCCAGCGCCCTGATAAGCGCCCGGTCTCCCGGTCTGCGGGAAGCCACG
>CAZLIJ010000179.1:0-3678 GCA_964559305.1 uncultured Oscillospiraceae bacterium
CATGCCCCCGGCCAGACGCGAAAGCTCATCCCGCCCCGATACAGGCACAACGCAGTCAAGATCGCCCTTTTCAATTTTCTGGGCGGCGGCGGAAAGTGTGGTTATGCGCCTCGTCATCCGGCTTTCGTATATTATCAGGCCGCCTATGAGAACGGCAAACGCAAGAATCAGCGCCGAGACGTCGCAGAGAGTATAGTATTTTGTATAGGAATACTCGTCCAGCGAGACACGGAAGGTGCCGTCAGAAAACTTGACCGGGGTAAAGCTGATAGAATCGCCCACAGCTTCATAGTATTTTTCGCTGCTGGAGCCTACCAGCGAATTCGCGCCCCAGCTGCCAGCCTCGGCCCTGAAGGTGAACATATTTGGCTTCTTTAGTCCATGCCGCGATGGCGTTCAGATCCTTGGAGCTGAGATCGTTATTCGCCACATAGGACTGGAATTTCGCGGTATACAGCCTTACGCGGGCGGCGCTGGCATCATCCGTCATATACTGGCTGACAATTGTGGAATAGCCGATGTTATTGCCCAGATAGTAAACCCCAACGGCTAAGCCTGTCAGCAGCAGCAGCACGCAGAACATTTTAAGTTTTAACGGAAAAAAATGTTTTTTGTCAGTCAATCTGGTATCCCTTTCCCCATACGGTCCTGATGATTTTGGGATTTGCCGCGTCGTCCTCGACTTTTTTCCTGAGGTTCAGTATGTGCACCATAACAGTATTGGTGGAGGAGGAGAGAAATTTTTCGCCCCAGACGTTTTCATACAGCTCACGAACCGATACCACATTTCCTCTTTGAGTGAACAGATATTGCAGAATATTCATTTCAAGATCAGTAAGCTCCCGGGCCACTCCGTTTTTAATAACCGTTCTGTTGGCCGGGTCAAGCTCAAGGCTGCTGTATTTGAGACTTTTGCCTTTGTAGATGGTATAGCGGCGCAGAAGCGACTGAACCTTTGCGATAAGCTCCATCTGGGAAAAAGGCTTGCCCAAAAAGTCGTCCCCGCCGTTTCGATAGGCAGCCAGCTTGTCCTGCTCCTGGGTCTTTGCCGTGAGAAACAGTACCGGCGCGTTTGTAAACGCCCTCAGCTTGCCGCAGGCCTCCACCCCGGACATACCGGGCATCATAATGTCCATTATGACAAGATCGACGTCAGTCCGGCTTCTTAGAATTTCCAGTGCCGCGTCGCCGCTGTCGGCGTCCAGCACCGCGTAGCCGGTAGACTCCAGCAGCAGACGGATAACCGTGCGTATGCCCGGTTCGTCGTCAACTATAAGTATTGTGTTATTATCGTTCATTACGGAGCCTCCGCTATTGTATTTCAACTGTATTTTAGCATATTTGTCCCAAATGAAATACACAAAATTTGCCTTTTAAGAAATGTTAAGAGTTATTGGGCACATATGCGTGGTAAAATGCAGCAGTCAGAAGATGCGGCGCGTAAATCCCAGTACCGCCGCCCTTATATATTCGGAGGTATGAAAAATGAAAATGAAGAAAACCCTTGCGGCTGCTCTGGCTGCGGCGACATTGGTATCAATGTCAGTGGGCCTTGCCGGCTGCGGCAAAAAAGGCTCCGACAGCGGCCCGGAGTACGTCTATGTGCCTGAGTACATAAAGATCAGCGGCGATTTCAGCAACGGCGGAATAAATAACGCCGCCTTTGCCGGAGATAAGTTCTATTTTATCTCCTATGGCGGCTCGGTATCGGCCGGTGCAGCCGCTGAAGGCGGGGCTGTTCCCGCCGTGGCTAAGACCATGTCGTCGGAATCTTCCGAGGCTGCGCCGTCCACCGACGTTTCCGGCGATACGGATTACAAGCCGTCCCTGTATACTCTGGATCTTAAGGGCACCGCTAAGAAGCTGGATTATTACAAGGCGGACGCGCTGCCGGCAGGCAAGCAGGGAAGCGTTATGATATCCGACTTCGACGTCAACGCCAAAGGCCAGCTGGCGGTCATACAGGACATATTTTCCTATACAAAGAATCCAAACCCGTCTCCTGAGAACAACTACGAGGACGCCATCACCGACAGTGCCGAGGTTTATTCTCTCATTGTGTATGACGCAGACGGCAAGCAGCTGGCAAAGACTGAGCTGAGCGCCATAAATCCCGAAATCAGCTATCCCGGCGATATAAAGATCGACGACAGCGGCAACATATACCTGGCGGCCGATCAGAGCGTCTATGTTATGGATACAGCCTGCAAGCCGCTTTATACCTACAAAAGCGAAGGTTATATAAGCGGACTTACAAAGCTGCCTGACGGACGCGTGTGTGCCGGCACTAACGGCTCCTCCGGCGCCGAGGGCACCGGCAGCAGCAACGTTCTTGTTGCGCTGGACAACACCAAAAAGACCGGCACCCAGCTTTGCAAGCTGCCCAACAACGCCTATAACATCATCACCGGAAACAGCGATTACGGCGCGTACTATTCAAACGGCGCTTACCTGTTCGGGCTGAATGTGGCTACCGGCGAGCAGACCCAGACCATCAACTGGATATCCTGCGATATAGACGACAGCAATATCAACTCCATTGCTTTTCTCAGCGACGGCAGAGTGGCCTGTATCTCCAGCATCTGGAACGAAAAGTCCCAGACCATGGACAGCGAGCTTGCCTTACTCACCAAGACCAAGGCATCCTCCATAGACCAGAAAAAGGTACTCACCCTGGCCATGCAGTATGTGGACTACGATGTTAAAAGCGAGATAATCAGCTTTAATAAAACCAACCCCGACTACCGCATTAACGTTATCGACTACTCCGTGTACAACACAGACACCGACTATGAGGCCGGTCTGAAGAAAATGAAAACCGAGATCCTTTCCGGTGATGTGCCCGATATTATCTATATGTCCGGCATCAACAAGGCCCAGCTGGCGTCCAAAGGTATCATTGATGATCTGGGCCAGTTCATGGATAAGGATAAGGAAGTCACCCGTGACAGCATCATGCCCAACATTTTAAAGGCCATGGAGAGCGACGGCAAGATCTATTCCACCAGCTCCGGCTTCAGCATCAGTACTGTTCTCGGCCCCACATCATTGGTGGGCGACAAGCCGGGCTGGACTGTGGACCAGCTTATGGCCGCCTACGCCAAAATGCCCAAGGGTTCCACTATCATGGGGCCTTACAACACTCAGAGCACCCTGCTTTCCACCTGCCTCAATATGGACATGAGCGATTACGTCGACTGGTCAAACCGCAAGTGCAGCTTTGACAGCGTCGGCTTTAAAAAGCTTCTTGAATTTGCAAAGAATTTCCCTGCTAAGGTCAACGAGGATCAGGCCGGCGGCGACGGGATGTCCGATCAGCAGCGGATCGCAGCCGGCACCCAGATGCTCAGCCAGACCTCGATTTCCACCTTTGAGGATTATCAATACAACAAGCTGGCCTTCAGCGGCAAGATGACCTTCATCGGCTATCCCACCGAAAACGGCGTGGGCAATTCCATCGCCCTTGCCCCCGGATTCGCCATATCAGCCAAGTGCTCCGACAAGGACGGCGCCTGGCAATTTGTGCGCAATTTCATGACCGAAAAGTATCAGACCGGCGGCATCTATCAGTTCCCAACAAACAAGGACGCCTTTGCCGCCAAGCTTAAGGAAGCCATGACGCCTGTCTATGAAAAAGACGCCAACGGCAAGTATGTGCTTGATAAAAACGGCAGCAAG
>CAZLIJ010000180.1:0-3661 GCA_964559305.1 uncultured Oscillospiraceae bacterium
CTTGTCGCCGCCCTGCCCTTCCACCAGCTCAGCCAGTTTTTCAAGAGCCCTGCCTTGGGCAATACAGGTTTCCAGCATTTCGCGGGCCTGCGCGTCGTTTGGCGCAATTCCGGCCTCCGTCAGTATGCAGGAGCCCAGAGTAAGGCAAAGCTCCAACACGTCGCCCTGCTCCTCGCCTTTAAGTACTTTTATGGCCTCCTTGACCTCAAGAGCGTTGCCCACTGCCCTGCCAAGAGGCTCGTCCATGTCGGTTATGACGCCCACGGTCTTTTTGCCCGCCATCTTGCCAATGGACACAAGCTCTCCGGCCAGCTCTCTTGCCTGAGCCTCGATCTTCATAAAGGAGCCGGAGCCGGATTTTACGTCCAGCACGATGATGTCCGCCCCAGCCGCCAGTTTTTTGGACATGATGGAGCTGACGATAAGCGGGATGCTGGGAACGGTGCCGGTGACGTCTCTCAGGGCGTATAACTTTTTGTCCGCCGGGTCCACCTGAGCCGTCTGGCCGGTGATGGCGATGCCGATGCTGTTTACATTTTCAATAAAGCGCTGCTCGGAAATGGACGTGGAGTATCCGGGAAAGCTCTCCAGCTTGTCTATGGTGCCGCCGGTGTGGCCCAGTCCCCTGCCGGACATCTTGGCAATTTTCACGCCGCAGGACGCCACCATGGGGCACAGCACCAGCGAGGTCTTGTCCCCCACGCCGCCGGTGGAATGCTTATCCGCCTTCACGCCCTTTATGGCACTTAGATCCACGGTCTCGCCGGAGCGCATCATGGCCATGGTAAGCTCCAGCGTTTCAGCGCCTGTCATGCCCCGCAGCAGTATGGCCATGCACATGGCGGACATCTGGTAATCCGGGATGGAGCCGTCCACATACCCGGCTATCATAAAATCTATTTCCCCGGCGCTCAGCTCACCGCCGTCGCGCTTTTTGGCCAGAAGATCGGTCATCAGCATAGTATATACCTCCGTGTCATATGTTTACATAACGCTATTATAACACCGGCAAATCACAAAATCCAGCACTATTTACGTCGCTTATGGCCCGGGAACACGGCGTAGCTTTTGCCGTTAATTAATCTTATCACGCCGCCCAGCCCCCCGTCTTCAGCGGGGATGGCCACAAGGCAGCGCCGTCCGTCAAAAGCCGTGAGATCGCCCTGGGGCGTTGAAAACCACAAAAGGCCGTCAACGCTCTCCGGCAGTTCCTCCGGCTGGACAGTGATCGGGGCCGGGGGCTTTGCCCCGGCAGCTCCGGCGTATTCGATAGCCTCCGGGAAGCCCCGCATGGCGTTGGCGGACAGCTTTTTATTAAGCCTAAGCCCGCTGCCGCAGGGTATGGCCACGCCCAAATATCCCTCCGCTCCCCCGCCGTACACGGAAAGGCGCAGGACGCCGTCTTTAAGCGGGCAGCGGGCGTCGAACACGGTCATAAGGCCTTCCTGCCACACCCGCAGCTCACCGCTTTTTTCACCGTTTATAATTATCGGATAGATCTCCATATCCGCCTCCGAAGCAAAAAAACGCTCCGCTCAAATATATGAGCGGAGCGTCCCGAAAATGCAAAATTATGATACTGTGGCGGTGCCGCGCACCATGACGGCGGCATTGCCCTTGGCCGTGACCGCCACGCCGTCCGCCGCGGTCATATACAGGTGGTTTGCCGCAAGAACGGTTCCCGCGTCCAGCGAAGTGCCGTCGGTCACATCGGTGACGGCGTTTTTAGTGACAGCGCTTGCCGTGCCGTTGACAAGCAGGATCTCGCTGCCCGCGGCGCAGGTGAGCTTCTGCCCGTCGGTCATGGAAACGCTGGCAAAGCCGCCGTTTTTGCCGGAAACAGCAGACGCAAAGCTGGTCTCCAGCTCAGTTGCCTTGCTGTCCAGCTGGGCGGCGAATTTATTTTGAAGCGTTGGCGTAAGCTTATCGTTAATATAGCTCATGGACACCAGCGGGTCAGCTGAGGAGCCGTAATTATTGACAGCAAGAACAGTCACTCCCGCCAGAACTACTATCACAGCAGCGACGATAATTATGGTGCGGATCTGTTTTTTTCTCATATCATATGTACCTCGTGTTTTCTATGTATCCCCCGGCCGGGGGGCCGGGGAATTTATTTCATTCAAGTCCGAAACTGACCGCGATAGCGTTATCGACCCGGGTCATCGTGCCGTCGTCAAGACGTCCCATTTTTTCCCGCAGGCGGGATTTGTCAAGGGTGCGGATCTGCTCCAGCAGGATCACGCTGTCCCGGCTTAGGCCGACGCTCTGGGCATTCAACTCGATATGGGTGGGCAGCCGCGCCTTGCCTACCTGGCTTGTGATGGCGGCCGCGATCACCGTTGGGCTGTGCTTGTTGCCGGTATCGTTCTGCACTATCAGCACCGGACGCATACCGCCCTGTTCGCTGCCCACTACGGGGCTGAGGTCGGCATAGAAAATGTCTCCGCGTTTGACCATGCTCATTATACTCACTCTCCGGAAGATAGTCGCCCGCTACATAATATGTAGGGAACTAAAACCATTCTCCCTCAAGTGTCGGATTTTTATACATGGCCGGGAAAAAATCAGTCCTTATATACCCGCGGCACCCGCTTTGATATGTTGCACAAAAGCTCGTAGGATATGGTGCCAGCGGCTTTTGCCAGCGTGTTTATGTCCGCGTGGGGCCCGAATATCTCCACCTCGTCGCCAACTGAGACATGCGGCAGCTCCGTGAGGTCAATCATACACATATCCATGCAGATGCTGCCCCGCTGTGGCGCGAAACCGTCCTTTGTCCAGAACGCGCATCTATTGGAAAGCGTACGCATAAGCCCGTCCGCGTAGCCGATGCCCAGCACGCCCACGCGGGTGGTGCCGGTGGTAGTGAAGCGGCGGCCATAGCTTATGTCCGTACCGGGATCGTAGATCTTTATGGTGCTGACCGCTGTGACAAGCCGCAGAGCCGGGCGCAGTGAAAGTCTGCCGGTGTCGTCGCCGTAGCCATAAAGCGTAAGTCCAGGGCGCACCATGTCCAGCGCTGTCTCTGGATAGTTTACCACAGCGCCGGTGTTGGCGCAATGGCGAATTTCAAAGCCCACGCCGGCGGCGGCACAGCCGTCGATGACGCGCTTAAAAATCTCAAACTGTTTGAGGGTGTATTCCCTGTTGTCCTCCCCCGGTTCGTCCGAAACGGAAAAATGCGTGTATATCCCCTCGTGAACAAGTCCCGGCAGACGGCAGGAGCGCACCACGGCGTCCACGCCCTCGTCAAAATGCCGTCCCGCGCACATAAAACCCAGCCGGGACATTCCCGTGTCCAGCTTTATGTGGATTTTAAGGGGCTTAGTAAGCTTCGCCGCCGCCTGAGAGTATTCCAAGGCCTTTGCCTCGCAGGTCACGGTCTGGGTAATGCCGTTGTCAACAAGCTCGGAAATATACTCGGCCGGGGTGTGGCCCAGGATGAGTATGGGCATGGTAACGCCGCCCCGGCGCAGCTCCAGCGCCTCGTCCAGGCAGGAAACGGCCAGATAGTCAGCCCCCGCTTTTTCAAGGCGGTGGGCCACCTGCAGCGCGCCGTGTCCGTAAGCATCCGCCTTCACCACGCCCAGATACCGGCAGTTGGCGGGGATGGCGGCTCGTACCGCCAGATAATTGTGTTCAATATTGTCAAGGCTTA
>CAZLIJ010000181.1:0-3264 GCA_964559305.1 uncultured Oscillospiraceae bacterium
GCCGACGAGGGGCATCCCTACGGCCATGAGAAGCTGGAGTGCATCGCGTCCATACTTCTGGGCAACATTCTTATCGTCGTGGGCGCGCTTATCGGCTATTCGGGAATAATGAAGATCGTTTCCGGCACCGCCATAGCCGTTCCCGGCCGGCTGGCTCTGGTGGCCGCCGGCGTTTCCATCGTGGTGAAGGAAGCGCTCTATTGGTACACCATCATCGGCGCCAGGAAGATAAACTCCGTGTCTCTTAAGGCCGAAGCCTGGCATCACCGCTCCGACGCGCTGTCGTCCATCGGCAGTCTGGCGGGTGTGCTGGGCGCAAGACTGGGCGTGCCCATACTGGACCCCATCGCCGCCATCATCATCTGTCTTTTCATTTTCAAGGTGGCCATTGACATTTTCAAGGACAGCATAAACCGCCTTGTGGACCGCTCCTGCGGCGAGGTGGAGACCGAGGAAATGGTGGATACCATCAAAACCGTGCCCGGCGTAATGGGCGTGGACGATATCAAGACCCGTCTTTTCGGCAGCCGCACCTATGTGGACATCGAAATATCCGCCGACGGCGAGCAGAAGCTGAAGGACGCCCATGCCATAGCCGAGACCGTACACCACACGATGGAAAACGAGTTCCCCGACGTCAAGCACTGCACTGTCCACGTTAACCCCGTGAACAAGCCGGCGGCGGCATGCAGCGAAAAGTGAATAATATAAAAAAATAGCTGTCCGCTTCAAGCGGACAGCTATTTTTTATATTCCCAGCTGGGCTTCCCGGCGGAGTATGTACTCTTTTATCACCGCCACGGCGCCTTCAATACCCACCCGGGAGGAGTTGACGCACAGGTCGTAATTCAGCGCGTCGCCCCAGGACTGGTCAGTAAAATATTTATAGTAACTGGAGCGGTCTTTATCCACGGTCTTTATCTTCTTTTTTGCCACCTCCTCGGTGACGCCCTGCCGGTCCATTATACATTTTATTTTGGCGGCATAATCGCCATTTATGAACACTCTCACCAGATCTTCCCGGCTGCGCAGGATATAATCGGCGCAGCGGCCCACAAATATGCAGTTGCCCTTTTCGGCTACCCGGCGCACCACATCGAACTGGGCTGAGGCCACCTTGATATTAAGCCCCATGCCGTAATTCATGCCGGGGTACTGGGTGGACTGCACCATAAAGGGCGACACCCGCTTCTCGTCAAAGGAATCTATAAGCTCCGGACATATGGCCGAATTTTCCGCCGCCTCGTCCACGATCTCCTTGTCATAGCATTTGTAATTGAGCGCAGCGGCCAGCTCTCTGGCGATCTCCCGGCCTGCGCTGCCGTGCTGGCGTGCGATGGTGATTATCATAAACTCCGCCTCCGTTCAAAATCCTTTTTCGTTTCGCCTGTTTTAGTTGATTATACTCCCATCCAAAGCTGATTTCAACACGAATGGCGCGCATATACTTTTGTACGGGATCGGCGGTGATGCTTTGGAAAAGAAGAGATTTATAGTCAACACTGCGCTTTTGACCGGCAGCTCGCTAATGATGAGCTGCATCGGCATGGCGTATCAGGTATGGCTGGTGGGCCGCATCGGCGCGGCCGGCATAGGCCTTTATCAGCTGGTGATAGCCGTGATGGGCCTTGGAGCCACGGTGGCGGTATCGGGTATCCGCTTTGCCGTGACAAGGCTTGTGTCCGAGGAGATCGGTCTTGGCCGGGGGGCGGGCGTAGGCGGGGCCATGGCCCGCTGTGCCGGTTACAGCGCCTTTTTCGGGCTTTCTGCCGGCGCCATAATGTGGCTTATCGCCCAGCCTGTGGGCTTTTTGTGGGTGGGTGACGCCCGGACCGTGCTGAGCCTGAAAATAATGGCTTTCAGCCTGCCCCTTATCTCCATGTGTTCTGTTATCAGCGGCTACTTCACGGCCTGCGGCCGGGTGTGGAAGCCGGCTCTTATTCACCTTGCGGAGCAGCTTTTCGGCATTGTGCTGTCCGCTTTCCTGCTGTACCGCTCCCCTGCCGGGGATATAGAAAAAAACTGCGCCGCCGTGGTCACTGGCGGTCTTGGAGCCGACGCCCTGTCTTTTTTGCTGCTTTCCGCCGCTTATTTTGTGGACCGGCGCAAACACTGTGTTTCCGGCGGCGCCGGCACAAGGCAGACAGCCCGTATGCTGGGCATCGCCATGCCCCTGGCGGTGTCGGCCTACGCCCGCAGCGCCCTTGGCACCATTGAGCATCTGCTGGTACCCAGAGGTCTTAAAGCCGCGGGCTACACCGCCGACAGCGCTCTGGCGGACTACGGCGTTATTCAGGGCATGGTGCTGCCCATCGTTCTTTTCCCATCCTGCCTTTTGTGCGCTCTGGCGGAGATGATAGTTCCTGAGCTGACCAGAGCCCAGGTGTCCGGCGGAAAAAGCATTCCCGCCACTGTCAGCTCCACGCTGACAAAGAGCTTTGGCTACTCTCTGGCCGTGGCTGCCTTCATGTTCATTTTCTCCGATAAGCTGGGTCTTTCCATATATCATTCAGCCGAAGCGGGGCACTACATACGCCTTTTGTCGCCGCTGATACCCATAATGTACACCGACACTGCCATTGACGGCTGTCTGAAGGGGCTGGGACAGCAGGTGTGGAGCATGGGCATCAATATTCTCGACGCCCTTGTAAGCGTGGTGCTTGTGTGGTTTTTGCTGCCGGAGTACGCGCTTGGCGCTTACATAGCCATCATCTATTTCAGCGAATTTTTGAATTTTGTTTTGAGCCTTGCCCGCCTGTGCAGAGTGATGAAAAAAGGCCCGCCTGATTAGGCGGGCCTTTGCTGAAATTATTTTGTCTGCTGAGTCGCCGGAACGGAATCCTTGCTCCCGTGATGCTCCAGCCTTTTGTTGTCGCCCTTGTGAAGTATGGGCGAAATATGCTTATATAAAATGAAGGTCAGCACGGAGTCCACCGCACCTTTGAGCAGGTTGAACGGCACAACGGCAAACAGCACAAGGGTGGAAACGCTGTTGATGGCGCTGTTTACGCTGGTGCCCATGCCCACGATGGCGTCAAGGGGAATGCCGTAGAGCTGGGAGAATTTGGGCAGAAGGTACACGGCGTTAAAAAGGCTGCCGAACACCGTCATCACAACAGTGCCCACAAGCATACCCACAAGGGCGGTCTTCCGGCTTTTTCTGGCGTGATATATCATGGACGCCGGCAGGATGAAGGAGCAGCCCACCACGAAGTTTGCGAAATCGCCCACAAATGCGGTGGTGGTGCCCTTGAGCACCAGCTT
>CAZLIJ010000181.1:3274-3660 GCA_964559305.1 uncultured Oscillospiraceae bacterium
AGCTTGACTATTACCTTGATAAGCTCGCAGGTGACGCCGGCCACAGGGCCAAGATAGAAGGTGCATATAAGAACCGGAATCTCGCTCAGATCCGCCTTATAGAAGGACGGAGCGAAAAACAGTGGGATCTCCATCAGCATCAGCACGCCGGCAAGGCAGGAAAATATAGCCGTGTACGTCATGTAATGGGTACTGGAAAGCTTGCGGCGGTTTTTCATGGCCAGTCTTTCATAGGCCAGCGCCAGCAGGAAAAGCCCCGCGAATATTGCCAGGCATATTCCCACGAAACCCAGGTTGTCTTTGAGCGCTTGTGACATCTTTTTATTCCTCCCGAAAAAAAATAATCGCCCGAAAGAAAAAATATCTTTCAGGCGGTCACATTTTTT
>CAZLIJ010000182.1:0-3659 GCA_964559305.1 uncultured Oscillospiraceae bacterium
CACGCTTTGCATCGCAAATCTTTGCATGTCAATGTGCGGTCTTGGCTATCGCGGCATATTCTGCTGCTGAAAATGATACCGGGAAGATTAGCTTCCCGGTATCATTTTTCCTGTCTGGATTTATAAAGCGCCAGATTCTTGTCCGAATAGCAAATGCCCAGAAAAACCTCTTTGGCGGACTTGAAGCCCTGGGACTGAATATTTTTTTCAAGCCAGTGCTCGTCCAGACCCATGCGGTGCAGGTTTTCGCCCAGTATGCGCCCGTCCATGATGACCTCCACGCCGATATGGGCCGGGGCGGGGGTCAGATCCATGTCCTGGGGATTGACAGGGCGGCGCGTGGACGCGGGCAGAAAGGTCATAAGACCGTTATATTCAAACACCGCCGTCTGGATATCGGCCAGATCAAAGTATCCGGCCTGCCGGCACATACACATGAATTCCGAGAGATCAAGCTTTGCCTTTTTCAGATTTTCCCGGTAAAGCTGGCCGTTGTCAAAAATAATGGTGGGGCTGCCGTCTATATACTTTCTGGTGCGGGCGTGCTTGCTTAGTACAAGGCTAAGCCCCCATGCTGCCAGTCCGTACACCACCAGCGCCGTCAGCGGTAGCCAGGGCTTTTCAAGCTCGGTGGCCATCTCGGCGGCTATGGAGCCGATGGTGATGCCGTTTATATAGTCGAACACGCCCAGCTGGGATATCTGCCGGTGGCCGATGAGCTTTGCTATTATAAACAGCGCGGCAATGGATAGAAGCGCCGTCAGCGCCACGGAGAGTATCTCTTTTAAAGCGGCCATCAGTCTGATAATACGATGTGCTCAACGAATTGACGCATCTCGCTTTTTGAGCTGATAGAGTGGGTCCGGGAAATGATTATTTGCTGTTTTTCCGGCGGCAGCGCGGCAAAGCGGGCGTTGGCCGGTGGGTTTTCCATCAGAGCCATGCCCAGACCAAGGGGGAGCTCGCCGTTGATTTTTCCGTTCATTTTTTCACCGCTCCTTTCACCCATATGATTTGCAGAACGGCAAAAAAATGCGCGGCATTTGCCGCGCATTTCTGTTAATAATCAGCTTGTGTGCTTTCCGGCTTTGATGATGCGGGTTATGCCGGAGGCCAGGATCATGTTCACAGCCAGCTCCACAAGGAAGTTTATTCCCGTGAGGCCCACAATGATGTAGTAAAGTACTGCCTGACCGCCTGCCCAGGACTGGAGCGTGGAGAAGAAAAACACTATCATGCCAAGGATAAAAAGGCCCGTATTCACAATGGGGCAGACTATGCCCGCCGTGATAACGGCTGCGAGCGTGTTCTTCTTCGCGATGATCTCGTAAAGCCAGCCTGCCACGAAGCCGGCAGCGACAGTTTTGACGACGCACAGCAGAACTGTGGCCAGCGCGTTTTCGCTCATCAGCAGCATGACTGTGCCGCCGTCCCAGCCCAGAAGGCCGGTGATGAGCACCACAAGACCCATTACGCCGCCCAGATACGCGCCTGCGCCCTTACCGTACATGGCCGCGCCGATGATGATGGGAGCCAGCGCCAGGGTAATGGAAAAGGGGCCGAAGCGGATGAAGGTGCACACGATGGTCAGTACAACGATAATTGCCGAGAATATGGCGAGACCCGCCATGCGCCTGGTTTTGCTGATGGATGAGATTGCCGGTTTGTTCATTTGCTCTGTCATGATATAATACCTCCTGCTGTCGCTCCCCTCAGTGGGGGATGCGGCGCAAATCGCGGTATAGACCGCGTTAATATGATAATACATCATATAATATGCCCAGGCAAGGACATTTTTCGGAAATATACTGTACAAATTCTTAATTTACATGTAAAATATATCCCGTCATAATTGACAAACAGCCTGCGAACATGTAAAATAACCGCACGGAAGGCCCCATTTGCGGGCCCATCAAAAAAAGGAGTACTGATTATGAACAAAACTGAACTCGTAGAAGCAATGGCCAAAGAGGCCAATCTGTCCAAGAAGGACGCAGAAGCTGCTCTGAGTGCTTTTACAATGACCGTTGAAAATGCTCTGAAAAAGGGCGACAAGGTTACACTGGTCGGCTTCGGCACCTTTGAGGTTCGCGAGCGCGCCGCCCGCGTAGGCCGCAACCCCCAGACAGGCAAGGAGATCAAGATAGAGGCCTCCAAGTCCCCCGCATTCAAGCCCGGCAAGAGCTTCAAGGACGCTCTTTAATCTTCAGTTTGCAGCTACGTTCAATATCTATATACCAGCAGGCCCTTCATGGGGCCTGCTGATTGCTTTTATAGGAACGAAGGTTAATACGCCATGGGAGCAAAACGCCCCCCGTGCCCAGACTGAGCTCGGATTGTAACTAAATATAAAAAACAAGCCCCCGGAATTCCGGGGGCTTGAATAATATGTTTTACTTTTTGCTCTTTATGTACTCGTCAATGCTCTTGGCGCCGGTTTTGCCTGCGCCCATGGCCATGATGACGGTAGCAGCGCCGGTAACGGCGTCGCCGCCGGCAAACACGCCCTCGCGGCTGGTCTGACCGTTGTCGTCAGCCTGAATGCCGCCCTTGGGGGTGACGTCAAGGCCCTTGGTGGTGGTACGGATCAGCGGGTTGGGGCTGGTGCCGATGGCGATGATGACGGCGTCGCAGTCGATGACCCAGTTGGAGTCGGGCACGGCGACAGGACGTCTGCGGCCCTTCTCGTCAGGCTCGCCAAGCTCCATCTTCTGAACCTCCATGCCGGTGACGCGGTCTTTGTCGTCGCCGATTATGCGCACGGGGTTGTTGAGGAGCTGGAACTCGATGCCTTCGGGAACGGCGTGATCGACTTCTTCCTTACGGGCGGGAAGCTCGTCTATGCCGCGGCGATAAACTATATATACATGCTCCGCGCCCAGACGCTTTGCCACGCGGGAAGCGTCCATTGCCACGTTACCGCCGCCCACGACTACCACGCGCTTGGGGTGCTTGATGGGTGTGTCGTAATCTTCTCTATACGCCTTCATCAGGTTCACGCGGGTGAGGAACTCGTTGGCGGAGTAAACGCCCAGCAGGTTCTCGCCGGGGATGTGCAAAAACTGGGGCAGGCCGGCGCCGGAGCCGATAAACACGGCCTCATAGCCGAAATCGTCAAAAAGCTCGTCCACAGTCATGGACTTGCCGATAATGGCGTCGGTGACGATCTTCACGCCCAGAGCCTTAAGGTTATCTATTTCCTTGGCCACTATCTCCTTGGGCAGACGGAACTGGGGGATGCCGTATACAAGAACTCCGCCCGGCTTGTGGAAGGCTTCATAAAGGGTCACATCGTAGCCCATCTTGCGCAGATCACCGGCACAGGTCAGGGAGGAGGGGCCGGAGCCCACTATGGCCACGCGGTGGCCGTTGCACGCGGGTACTTCCGGTGCGGCCAGGTCTTTTTTGTTCATGTGGTAGTCAGCCACAAAGCGCTCCAGACGGCCAATGCCCACGCCCTCGCCGTTCTTGCCGCGGACACACTTGCCCTCGCACTGCTTTTCCTGGGGGCAGACACGGCCGCAGACGGCGGGAAGGGAGTTGGTGGAGGTGATGATATCATAGGCGGCGTCAAAATCGCCCTCGGCGACCTTGGCGATGAATTCGGGAATACGAACCTGCACGGGGCAGCCGGTGCGGCACAGAGGATCGGCGCAGTT
>CAZLIJ010000183.1:0-3037 GCA_964559305.1 uncultured Oscillospiraceae bacterium
GAAAAAAAGGATTGAGGTAATATGTCCGAGGATACAAATGTGGAAAAAGTGGAAAAGCCGGTCTCAGCTCCTCTGGACCCGGACGCCATGTTTACCGCGCTGGAGGATAAGATCATATCCTCAGGCGCGAAAATGGACATGGAGCGGATTCGTGCTGCCTATGAGATGGCTCACACCGCTCATGAAGGCCAGCTCCGGCGGGACGGCTCCCCCTATGTCACCCACTGCGTGGCGGCGGCGGACATCGCCGTGGACATGGGGCTGGACGAGGATTCCATTGTGGCCTCCCTGCTGCACGACGTTATAGAGGACACCTCCGTGACCTATGACGACATACAAAAGCAGTTCGGCTCCGTGGTGGCCGATCTGGTGGAGGGCGTCACCAAGCTTACCAGGGTGCAGTACACCAGCAAGGAAGACGAGCAGATGGAGAATATGCGCAAGATGCTCCTTGCCATGACCAAGGACATCCGTGTCATTCTCATCAAGATCGCCGACCGGCTGCACAATATGCGCACCATGGCCTATCAGTCCGAGGAAAAGCAGCGCTCCAAATCCCTTGAGACTATGGAGATATACGCTCCTCTGGCTCACCGGCTGGGTATGCAGCGGGCAAAATGGGAGCTGGAGGATCTGGCGCTTTTATACCTTGACCCGGCGGGCTACAAGGAGATAACCGGCGTGCTGGACGCAAAAATGCCCATGCTGGAAGAATTCATGGCCAAGGTGCAAAAAGAGATAGAGGACCGGCTGGCGGAGGAAAACCTAAACGCCTCTATTTATTGCCGGATAAAGCATATATACAGCATCTACCGCAAAATGTACGCCCAGAAGCTGGATCTGAACGGCATTTTCGACCTGTGCGCCTTCCGTGTCATTGTGGATTCCATCCCCGACTGCTATAACGTGCTGGGCATAATCCACGATATGTATAAGCCCGTGCCCGGCCGCTTCAAGGACTATATCTCCACCCCCAAGCCCAATATGTATCAGTCCGTGCACACCACGGTCATCGGCTCGGAGGGTATCCCCTTTGAGGTGCAGATACGCACCTGGGAGATGCACCGCACCGCGGAGTACGGCATTGCCGCCCACTGGAAATATAAAATGGGCGACCCCGCCGTGAAAGCCGGCGACGAGGAGAGCTACGCCTGGATACGCCGTCTGCTGGAAAGCCAGCAGGACTCCGACGCCTCCGACTTCTTCCACAATCTGAAAATAGACATGTTTGCCGACGAGGTGTTCGTATTCTCGCCCAAGGGCGACGTTATCAATCTGCCCGCCGGCGCCACGCCCATTGATTTTGCCTATTCCATACACTCCGGCGTGGGCAACACCATGGTGGGCGCGTCGGTAAACGGGCGCATCGTCACCTTCGACCATGTGCTGCAAAACGGCGATATAGTTGAGATACGCACTTCCAAAAGCGCCCCCGGCCCAAGCCGCGACTGGCTGAACATGGCCAAAAGCGGCTCCGCCCGCACCAAGATAAAGCAGTGGTTCAAAAAAGAGCGCCGGGAGGAAAATATCACCACCGGCCGGGATATGTTTGAAGCCGAGGTGCGCTCCCAGGGTCTTTCCATGGCGGACTTCATGGACGAGGACGTTTTGCCCGCCCTTTTGAAGCGGGTGTCCTTCACCACGGCGGACGATCTTTTCGCCGCCATCGGCTACGGGGGCATCACCGCCACCAAAGCCGTCAACCGTATGCACGACGAGCTTATCCGCAGTCAGAAGCTCATTGATAAAAAGACGGTGCTCGACCGCGTAAACGAGGCCGCCGAGCGGCGCAACCAGCAGTCCCAGAAGCTGATGAAGCCCGTACACGGCGTGCTGGTGGCGGGGCTGGACAACTGCCTTATCAAATTTTCCCGCTGCTGCACCCCCATCCCGGGGGACAGCATCGTGGGCTTTATCACACGGGGACAGGGCGTATCCATCCACCGTTCCGACTGCTCCAACTATCTCAGCCGCCGCCACACGCCCGAGGATAAGGGCCGCTGGATAAGCGTCAGCTGGGCCGACCAGACCAGTGACAGCTACACCACCTCCATCATGGTGGTATCCAAGGAACAGCGCGGGCTTGTAATGGACATCGCCACTGTGCTCAACGCCCTCAACGCCAAGGTCCGCTCCCTGAACGCCCGGGACACCGACGACGGTCAAACTCTGGTGTCCGTGTCACTGGAGGTCAAGGGTCTGGAGGAGCTGCGGGGCATTATGAACCGGCTGGGCGCCATAGCCGGCGTCAGCGCCGTCACCCGCAACGGATAACTGTGAAAGGACATTGAAATAATGCGCGCTGTTGTTACAAAAGTCGCGTCCGCCGCCGTGAGCGCGGAAGGAAAAGAGCTGGGGCGCATCGGCAGCGGTCTGCTGGTGCTGCTGGGCGTACACGAAACGGACACCGAAGTCCAGGCAAAAAAAATCGCGGACAAGCTCTGCGGTCTGCGCATATTCGAGGACGAGAACGGCAAAATGAACGTCAATCCCGCCGACGCCGGGGCGGAAATGCTGATAATAAGCCAGTTCACCCTGTTCGCCGACTGCCGCAGCCGCCGTCCGGGCTTTTCCAAAGCCGCCCGGCCTGAAACGGCCATACCCCTTTACGAGCTGGTGATAAGCGAATGCCGCGCCCGGGGCTTCCGGGTGGAAACCGGCGAATTCGGAGCTTATATGCAGGTGGAATCCGTCAACGACGGGCCTGTCACCATAATTCTTGACACCAACGAACTGTGAGGTAAAATAGTATGCTTATAAAAACCATTCCCGTGGGGCAGCTGGAAACGAACTGCTATGTCGTCACCGACGAAAAGAGCCTTGAGTGCGCCGTCATCGACCCGGGCGACGAGTCCAACACCATTTTGGATTATATCGAGGAAAACCACCTCAAATGCAAAGCCATCATGCTCACCCACGGTCACTACGACCATGTTTGCGCGGTGCTGCCCGTGATGGAGGAGACCGGAGCTACCGTTTATATGAACGAGGGTGACTCCCATCCCCAGCCCGGCGATATCGGCGGCAAATTTGCTCT
>CAZLIJ010000183.1:3047-3641 GCA_964559305.1 uncultured Oscillospiraceae bacterium
TCTGCCGGAGGGGGGCGTGTATTACGGCGAGGGCGACACGGTCAAGGTAGGCTCGCTGGAATTTCGCGTGATGTGCACCCCGGGCCACACCCAGGGCGGCGTTACGCTTATTTGCGACCGCGCCATCTTCTGCGGCGACACCCTTTTCCGGGGCAGCTGCGGCAGAACAGACCTGCCCGGCGGTGATATAAACGAGGAAATGCGCTCCTTGAAGCGCATATGTATGCTGCCCGGCGATTATGAGGTCTACCCCGGCCATATGGACTCCACCACGCTGGACCGGGAGCGCAATTACAACTATTACTGCCGTCAGGCCATGGGACAGGAATAAAAAGAAGCGCCCCACGACTTCCCGTACTCAACATCAGGCCACGGGTAGGAATAAAAAAGAAAAGCAGAACGGAAACTCCGTTCTGCTTTTCTTTTGCTGTTGCCGTATTTGCGGTCTTTTTCCGCGCCGTAGGGCGCGACGACCGGCTCGTTTTCGTGGTCGCACCGTAGGGCGCGACGACTCGGCGCGCCGCCGTTCCCTTGCCTTCCCCTTGAGGGGAAGGCTTTGGGGGATCCCCGCCCATACCGTAGGGCGCGACGACC
>CAZLIJ010000184.1:0-3621 GCA_964559305.1 uncultured Oscillospiraceae bacterium
AATGGTCGTGCCGGAGCTTGTGGGTTCCATCGCCGGCGATGATACGGCTTTTCTTGCCATGCGGGACAGCGCCTCGGCCCAGCGCCTTTGCCAGGAAATAAGCAATATGCTGTAAAAGCCGCCGACAGTCACCACAAGGGGAATTCTCCATTGGAGAGATAAAAATGCTGAAAGAACTGCACATAGAGAATATAGCGGTAATTGAAAAAGCGGATATTGAATTCGGCGAAGGGCTTAACGTCCTCACCGGCGAGACCGGCGCGGGCAAATCCATTATTATCGACTCCCTTGGCGTCGTGCTGGGCGCGCGGACGAGCCGCGATCTCATTCGCTCCGGGGAGGAGCGTGGCGCCGTTTCAGCCGTATTCGATACCCATGCCGCGGACAGCTGGCTGGAGGATAACGGCATCGACGCTTCTGATGAGCTTATTCTTCACCGGCGCATCACGGAGGACGGTAAAACCGCCTGCCGTGTCTGTGGCGTGCCGGTGACTGCCGGTCAGCTGCGGGAGCTGGGCGGGCTTCTTCTTGACATACACGGTCAGAACGACGGCAGGCAGCTTATGGATGAAACAAGGCATCTGGGCTATCTGGACGCCTTTGCCGGGCTCGAACCTGAGCTTGCGGATTACGGCTCCTGCTACGAAAAATACAAGTCCATCGCCGCACAGCTCAAAAAGCTTGACATGGACGAGGCGGAAAAAGAGCGCCTCACGGAAAACCTGCGATTTGTCGTCAATGAGCTGGAAAAGGCCGATATAAAGCCCGGCGAGGAGGCGGAAAAGACCGCCCGGCGGGATCTTCTGCACAACGCGGAAAAGATAAATGAAGCCATAGACCTTGCCTATAACGAACTTTCCGGCGCGGATGAGAACGCCGTTGCCCTTTCCGCCGACGCGGGAATGCTGATCTCCCGGGCGGCCTATATCACCGATGAGCTTAAGGAGACCGCGGAGCTTATCAACTCCGCCTCCGCCCAGCTGAACGACGCCGCCGAGCGCCTGCGGGATTTCAGAGAAAGTCTGGACTTCTCGCCTGAGGAGTACGACGAGCTGGAAACGAGACTTGCCCAGCTGAGAAAGCTTGAGAGAAAATACGCCGAGGATGAAGCGGGGCTTATCACAAGGCTTAAGTCCAGCCGCGAACGATTGGACGAGCTTGAATACTCCGGTGATATGAGTGAAAAACTCCGCCGGGAGCTGGAGCAGCAGTCGAAAATCTGTCTTGCTTCCGCCCAAAAGCTGTCTCAAAAGCGAAAAGCCGCCTCGTCTGTGCTTGAAAAGCGCATTGAAAGCGAGCTAAGAGGACTTAATATGCCCTCGGTAAAATTCGCGGTGGAGTTTTCCGCTGTAAGCTCCGCTACCGGCTTTAACAGCAGGGGCTGTGATGAGGTCTGCTTTCTCATGTCCGCAAACGCCGGTGAGTCACCGGGCAAAATAAGCCGCATCGCCTCCGGCGGCGAGCTAAGCCGTATCATGCTGGCAATGAAAAACGTATTTGCGGAAAATGACGCCGTACCAACTATGGTTTTCGACGAGATCGACACAGGCGTATCGGGCATAGCCGCCCAGCGGGTAGGGGAGAAGCTCGCTGACCTTTCGGAAAAAAAGCAGGTCATCTGCGTGACGCATCTGCCCCAGATAGCCGCCATGGCCGACAGTCACTATATCATACAAAAGTCAGAAGCCGGCGGCAGGACTTATACCAGCGTTGAACGACTTGACATGGACGGGCGCAAACGGGAGCTTGCAAGACTACACGGCGGCGACAACATAACTTTGACCACCATTGCCAGCGCCGGCGAGCAGCTGGACGCGGCTGAAAGATATAAGCATAAAGGAGATAAAACATGAAGACAGGTGAAAGAGCCAGAGAAATACATACCCGCGGCTATAACTGCTCTCAGTGCGTACTGGCCTCGCTGAGCGAATATACCGGCCTTGATGACGATATCGCCAAATCCATATGCGCGCCCTTCGGCGGCGGTATGAGGACTGGCGAGGTGTGCGGAGCCGTCAGCGGAGCTCTGATGGCGATGGGCATGGCCCTTGCAAAAGACGGCAACGGCGGCACCGGAACTACTGTATCCGCCTGTGCCAAGGAACTGCAAAAGCAGTTTAAAAATGAGTACGGCACGGAGCGCTGCGCAGAACTGATAAAAGCAGCCGACGGCCACAGGCGCTGCGACGAGTTTATTGCGTACTGCGCCGAAAAAGCTGAAAAGATAATAAATGATAATAAATAAGGAGTACGGACATGGAAATCTATGAAGAACTGCAAAAACGCGGGCTTATCGCCCAGGTAACAGATGAGCCGGAGGTAAAAGAGCTTGTCAACAACGGCAAGGCCGTGTTTTATATAGGTTTTGACCCCACGGCTGATTCCCTGCATGTGGGTCACTTCATGGCTCTGTGCCTGATGAAGCGCCTGCAGATGGCCGGAAACCGGCCCATCGCCCTTATCGGCGGCGGCACGGGCTACATCGGCGACCCCTCCGGCCGGACGGATATGCGCTCTATGATGACGCCCGAGATCATTCAGCACAACTGCGACTGCTTTAAAAAGCAGATGGAGCGCTTCATTGACTTTGGGCCGGGCAAGGCTATGATGGTCAACAACGCCGATTGGCTGCTGAAGCTCAACTATGTGGACATGCTGCGTGAAGTGGGCTCCTGCTTCTCCGTCAACAACATGCTCCGCTGCGAGTGCTATAAGCAGCGTATGGAAAAGGGCCTGAGCTTCCTTGAGTTCAACTATATGATCATGCAGTCCTACGATTTCTACCATATGTTCCAGACTCTGGGCTGCAATATGCAGTTCGGCGGAGATGACCAGTGGTCGAATATGCTGGGCGGCACGGAGCTTATCCGCCGCAAGCTGGGCAAGGACGCCTATGCCATGACGATAACCCTGCTGCTCAATTCCGAGGGCAAGAAGATGGGCAAGACAGCGTCCGGAGCCGTGTGGCTGGATCCAGACAAGACCAGCCCCTTTGATTTTTACCAGTACTGGCGCAATGTGGGCGACGCGGACGTATTGAAGTGCATCCGTATGCTGACCTTCCTGCCCCTTGAGCAGATAGACGAAATGGACAGCTGGAAGGACGCCCAGCTCAACGAGGCAAAAGAGATCCTGGCCTACGAGCTGACAAGTCTCGTCCATGGCGAGGAGGAAGCGAAAAAGGCTCAGGCCGGAGCCAAGGCCCTGTTCGGCGGTGCGGGCGACAGCGAGCATATGCCCACTACGGAGCTTTGCCGTGACGACCTGACAGATGACAAAATAGATATCATAAAGCTCCTCGTTCTCTCCGGTCTCTGCTCCTCTAACGGCGACGCCCGCCGCAACATTCAGCAGGGCGGCATCTCAGCCGATGATGTGAAGATAACCGATATCGCAAAAGAGTTTTCAGCCGACGAGCTCAGCGCCGGCGTAATAATTCGCAAGGGCAAAAAGACCTACAACAAAGTGATGCTCAAGTAATATTTTAAAAAAAAGCCTCCGCCGGCTGGCGGAGGCTTTTTTTGCACCTTGAGGGTATTAAGCGCGTATCATGGGTTAAGGCATTGCCTTACTAACCGGTATTGGAGAAGCAAATTTGGACAACACAAACAAAGCCGGCGG
>CAZLIJ010000185.1:0-1995 GCA_964559305.1 uncultured Oscillospiraceae bacterium
CCACAAGGGAGGTAAAGCAGGCCACCTGGGCGCTCAGGTGCGGGTACAAAAGCTCAAAGGTGAGCACGTGCAGCTGCCGCTTTATCTCGTCTGTGATGGGCACGGGGCTGAAATTGAAAACCCCCACCACATGCAGCCGCAGCGACATCAGCGGACTGGCGCTCTTATCCTGTACCGTCAGCCAGGCTTCGCCCCGGCACTGGGGACGGTTTGCGGCGATGTTGACGGAATACTGCACATTAGTCTCCATCTCCAGCTTCTGTGAACCCTGAACTTTGTTTTCAAAATTCAGATCCAGTACGTCTATATTTGAAAGGCTTAGGTCCATATCTTATCCCCCTTATACTTTGCACTGGCTGATATTCTATTACACTGTCGGCTATTTTTCAAGCATACGGGCATTATCCGCCAGAATTTTCATGGCGAGCCCGTAGCCCTCAAAGCCTTTTCCGGCGATCGTCTGAAGGCAGGTCGGGGATATATAGGAAAAGTGCCGGAACTCCTCCCTGCCATAAATGTCCGTGAGATGCACCTCCACCGCGGGTATGCCCACGGTCTTAAGCGCGTCCAGTATAGCCACGCTGGTGTGGGTATAGGCGGCGGGGTTTATCACGATGCCGTCGGGCTTTTCATAATATGCCTGCTGGATGCGGTCCACAATTGCGCCCTCGTGGTTGGACTGGAACACTTCCGCACCGGCCCCCAGCTTTTCAGCGGCGTCGGCAATATAACTGCACAGCGCGGCATAGTCCTGCTTGCCGTATATCTCCGGCTCGCGCACGCCCAGCATATTCAGGTTAGGCCCGTTTATCACAAGAAATCTCACAGTCCCAGCGCCTCCGCGATGTTTTTGGCGTCGGCCTTGGGGCTGACGCACTCCACCGTCGCGTCACACCAGGAGGTGTAAAGGTGCATACGCTCCTCCGCGATCTGTTCAGGCAGTTTTATCTGGGATATTGGCCTGCCCCGCTGGGAAAGGGACGCCAGATCCTTGCGGTCAAGGAACACTATGGTGCTGTTTTGATGGAGCAGGCGGTAGTTTTCCGGGCGGGTGACAACGCCGCCGCCGGTGGCGATGATAAGTCCGCTGTGCTTTGCCGTGTCGGCCAGCACCTCGGTTTCGATCTCCCTGAACCTCTGCTCGCCGAACTTTGCGAAAATATCCGGTATGGAGCAGCCGGCGCGCCTGACTATCTCAGCGTCCATGTCCACAAACCCTCTGCCGGTCAGCTCCGCCAGGGCTTTGCCCGCGGTGGTTTTGCCGCAGCCCGGCATACCGATAATGGCCACGTTTTTCATTTTTGCCTCCAGCATTCCTGTGACTTCCGCAATGCGGGAATCAGGAATGCGCCGTCCGGTGAAGCTCTCGCAGGAGCTTTTTGCCTGAGCCACCAGCATGGACAGGCCGCCCGAACAGGGTATGCCCCGTTCCTCCGCGTCCAGTATTAGCTTGGTGCGGCTGGGGTTATACACCACGTCCAGCACGCCGGAGAGCTTGTCAAAGCCCGTCAGCTCCACAGCGGACTGCCCGTTATTGGGGTACATACCCACAGGTGTGGTGTTTACTATCACATCCGCGTCATAGTGGCGGGAAATATTGTCATAATTATCCTGCCCCCGGCGGGAAACGGTGACGATCTCGCCGGCCTCCATATAGGCCAGCACGGCCTTCACCGTGGCGGCCACGCCGCCGTCGCCCAGCACAAGGCATTTCTTATCCCTTATGCCCACGCCCGCCGCGCGCACCAGATACTCAAACCCGAAATAGTCGGAGTTGTCGCCCCGCAGCGTACCGTCCGGCAGCTTTGTGATGGTGTTCACGCTGCCTATTCTGGCCGCCCGCTGTGAAAGCTCGCTGCAATACGGGATGACGGCTTTTTTATATGGTATGGTGACGTTTATGCCGTCAAAGGGCGCCTTGCGCAGAAAGTTTTCCAGCTCATCCGGGGTCTTTTCAAAAAGCTGATAGTCGTAGCCGCCGAAAAGCTTGTGTAT
>CAZLIJ010000185.1:2005-3600 GCA_964559305.1 uncultured Oscillospiraceae bacterium
TTTCGGGTGAATAGCTGTGGCCCAGCTTGCCGCCCAGCAGACCGAATACTCCGGCCTGACTTTTTTGCAGGGAGCGGCTTATGTTGAATATCTCTGAATAAAGCTCGCAGGCGTAGTTGCCGTACTCCCCCGCCAGATCCCGCACTTCCTCCAGCTTGGCGGACTCTCTTGATGTGTCCAGAACGGGCATACCGCTTTTTTGCTTGAACTCCGCCATCCGGGCACAAAGCTCCATTCTTTTGCAAAACTGATGGATGAGCTTTTCATCCACCGAGTCTATCTTTTTTCTTATTTCCTCCAGCTCCATCGCGTTCACCCTTTCTCAATTATGCTCACAATCGCCAGCGCCGCAGCGGCCTCTATGGCCGGCAGCGCCCGGGGCACTATACAGGGGTCGTGCCGCCCTTTAACTGTCAGCTCCGCGTCAGTCATGGTACGCAGATCAACGGTGAGCTGTTTAAGTCCTATTGAAGGCGTGGGCCGAAGCGCCGCCCTGAACACCACCGGCATACCGTTTGATATTCCGCCGTTGACGCCGCCGGCGTTGTTGGTGGCCGTGACCACGTTCCTGCCTTCCATGCGGAAGGCGTCGTTGGCCTGACTGCCCCGCATATCCGAAAGAGCGAAGCCGGCGCCGAATTCAACGCCCTTCACCCCCGGCACGGCAAATACCGCCCGGGCGATCTCCCCTTCTATATCGTCGCCCATATCCGGGCCGCCCAGTCCGGCGGCCAGACCGCTTATCGTGCACTCGATCACGCCGCCCACGCTGTCAAGGTCATTTTTGGCGGCGAGTATAAGCTCGTTTATCTCCTCCGGCGAGGGCTCGTCCTTTCCTCCCAGACGGCAGATACGTCCTGACACGGAAATGCCCTTTTTCTCAAGAAGCTGCTTTGCCAGCGCTCCGGCAAAAACCAGCGGCGCTGTCAGACGCCCGGAAAAATGTCCGCCGCCCCGATAGTCGTTTGCGCCGTTGTATTTGACCCAGGCCGCGTAATCCGAATGGGACGGCCGGGGCTTGTACGCAAGCTCTCCGTAGTCCGCGGAGCGGGTGTCGGTATTGTGTATCACGGCGCATATGGGCGCGCCGGTGGTCTTACCGTCAAAAATGCCGGATAGTATCTCCGGCTCGTCTGCCTCTTTGCGGGCTGTGGCCGTTGTGGATGAGCCCGGCGCCCGCCTGGCAAGCTCTGAGCGTATGCGCTCCATGTCCGGCTCAAAGCCCGCCGGAACCCCTTCCAGCACCACACCTATGGCCGGGCCGTGGGATTCGCCGAAAACCGTGTATTTCATATCTCCCTGACCTCCCCGCCCAGCTTTTTAAAATCCTTGAAAAATCCCGGATAGGATTTTTTCACGCACTCCGCGCCGTCTATCGTTACCGGCCCCGCCGTCACAAGGGACGCCACCGCCGCCGTCATTGCGATGCGGTGGTCGTTCCACGACTTCACCTCGCCGCCGGAAAGGGCTTTGCCGCCGTGAATTACGAGCCCGTCGGGTCTTTCTGTTATGTCAACCGAAAGAGTTGACATAACATCACATACCGCCTTCAGTCTGTCGCTCTCCTTAAGTCTCAGGCGACCGGCGCGGACAAT
>CAZLIJ010000186.1:0-3597 GCA_964559305.1 uncultured Oscillospiraceae bacterium
AGGTTTCCGGAGCTTCAGCGGCGGGTGAGCGCAAAGGAAAATCAATTGCTTATTAACTATATGTCCGACTGCGGCATTGAAAACGGCTTCTGGCAGGAGCCGGACTCCGCCACCGGGGAAATGATACCCAGTTTTGACCTCACCGGTGTGTGACTTGCGCCTCAAGGGAAAAAACTTGATAGCAGCAAAACGAAGGGACGGATTATCCGTCCCTTCGTTTTGTTTTTTCAGGCGTCATGTCTTCTCTCCCGCCGTATAAATCCATGGGTACAAGCATATTTTTATCCATGGACAAGGAGTTGAACGCCATGAAAAACCGTCTTGCCGTCGCGGCGGCGCTGGCCGCGCTGGCGGTGATGCTGCTGTGCCCCTCCGACGCGCTTGAATCCGCCCAGTACGGTCTCAGGCTGTGCGCGCAGGTAATAGTCCCTTCCCTGCTGCCGTTTTTCGTCATAACCACACTGTTAAACAGCTTAGGTCTGCCGGGTTTTCTGGGCCGCAGGCTGACCCCTGTGATGTCCCGGCTGTTCGGCGTTTCGGGAGCCGGAGCCGCGGCCTTCATTCTGGGTGTTACCGGGGGCTATCCCCTGGGCGCCGCCGCTGTGGCGGATATGCGCGCGAGAGGTGACATCACCCTGCCGGAGGCTGAAAACCTTATGGGCTTCTGCAACAATTCCGGCCCGGCCTTTATCATCGGCGCCGCGGGCATCGGCGTGTTTGCCTCCTCCGGCGCGGGGCTGCTGCTGTATTTTTCCCATGTGGCCGCGGCGGCCATGACAGGTGTGCTGCTTTCAAAGCGGGTGCAGACCTCGCCAGCCGCCCCGCCGGTACATATTCGCTCGGTGGGGCTCTCCTCCGCCCTGCCGGACGCGGTGAAAAAATCCGTGGTGTCTGTTTTGACCGTGTGCGGCTTTGTCGTCACCTTCACTGTGCTGGTGGGACTTCTGGACGCCGTGGGCATTTTCACATCTCTTACCGGCTGCATAGCGGCTCACACCGGGCTGGAGCTGCATTTTGTCCGCGCCTTTCTCACCGGCATTCTGGAGCTGGGCAGCGGCATAGGAGCCATGCAGGGGCTCGCCCTGAGCCCTTATAATCTGGCGCTGTGCTCCTTTATACTCAGCTGGGGCGGCATCTCCGTGCAGTTTCAGACCATGGCGGTGCTGGCCGACACCGATATAAAAGGCGTCCGGCACATGGCCGGACGCCTGATAAGCGCGGTAATTTCCGCGGCGATAACGCTTTTGCTCTCCGGGCTTTTTTTCTAAGCCCCGGCAAAGGAGAACACTGCCCCCACCACGGCGGAGGCCAGAATGAAAAATATCGGATGCAGCTTTTTAAGCTTGGGCACAAAGTTTGTCAGCACAATAAGCACAGCCGCCAGGGCTATACATTTCCATTGGAACAGGTCGGCAATATTGCCGCTGGCAGCATAGGCGCCGGTATTAAGCAGCGCGAGCTTAACCACCAGAACTCCCGCCGCGGCGATAAGGGCCACGGAGCAGGGCCGCAGCCCGTAAAACCCGCCGTCAACATATTTATTTTGTCTGAACTGCTGCAAAGCTCTGGCTATGAGCAGAATTATTATCACCGAGGGAGTGACAAGCCCCAGCGTGGCTATCAGCGCGCCAGGTATCCCCGCCGTTGTAAAGCCCACATATGTGGCCATATTCACGCCGATGGGGCCGGGGGTGGACTCGCCCACGGCTATCATGTCGGCCAGCTGGGCATGGGTGAACCACGCCGTCTTGTCGGACATGGCGTACAAAAACGGTACGGTGGCCATGCCGCCGCCCACGGCGAAAAGGCCGGTCTTGAAAAACTCCCAGAAAAGTCTCAGAAAAATCATTTGCCCCTCACCCCTATCTGCGTAAAGACGATGCCGCAGGCAGCGGAGGCGATGACAAATATCACCGGGGAAATGTCAAAAAATACGGACAGGAAAAACACTGCCAGAAATATCAGCAGCGCGGCCTTGTCCTTCACGGCGCCCTTCCACAGCTTCACCACCGCGTTGAAGACCAGCACGCACACGCACACTCTTATCCCCGCGAAGGCGTTTTTGATCACCGACAGCCCGGAAAAGGTGGTAAGTATTCCGGCGATAAGGCAGATTATCACCAGCGAGGGGAAAACAACTCCCGCCGTGGCCACTATTCCGCCCCATACGCCGCCGATCTTTCTGCCGATAAAGGTAGCCGTATTGACGGCGATAACGCCGGGGGTACACTGACCCACGGCGTAATAGTCCATCAGCTCGTCGTTGGTGGCCCAATTCTTTTTGTCCACCACTTCCCGCTCCAGTATGGGTATCATGGCGTAACCTCCGCCAAAGGTCATTACACCCACTCTGGCGAAGGTCACGAAAAGATCCGCTATCCTGTTCATTTCTTCAGCGACTCGGCGAAGGCGTGGTATTTTTCCACCTTGGCGTCGGCTTCGGCCCTGCTGTCACCGCTGGCAAGGATATAAATTTTGATTTTAGGCTCCGTGCCGGAGGGACGCACGATAAAGCTGGTGCCGTCGTCCAGTTCAAAATACAGCACGTTGGAGCCCTTTATTCCGGTGGCGCCCACCTTGCCCAGCTCGGCCACGGAAATGCTGCCGTCCAGATAATCCCTGACTCTGAGCACCGGCGTGCCGGAGATCTCAGCCAGCGGTTTTGCCCGCAGGGTATCCATCAGCGCCTTCATCTTTTCAAGCCCGTCCAGACCCGGCATAACAAGGTTCATGGTGAATTCGCTGAAGTGGCCGTATTTCTCATAAAGGCTGTCCATGGCCTGGAAAAGGGTCATGCCCTTTTCATAGTAATACGCGGCCATCTCCGCCACCATCATTGACGCGGTGACGGCGTCCTTGTCCCGCACATAGTCGCCCATCATGTAGCCGTAGCTCTCCTCATAGGCGAATATATATTTGTAGCTGCCGGCCTTTTCCCACTCAGCCACCCGCTCGGCCATGAATTTGAAGCCGGTAAAGGTGTCCTCTATATGGACGCCGTTTTTCACGCAGACTTCCCTTGCCATCTCGGTGGTGACGATGCTCTTGACAGCGCCGGCGTTCTCCGGCAGAGTGCCCGCCCGCTTCCTGGCGGAAATAATATAGTCCAGCAGCAAAACGCCCATCTGGTTGCCGGTAATGGTCTTGTAGCCATCGCCCGAGCGCACCATCACGCCGATACGGTCGGCGTCGGGGTCAGTGCCGATAATGAGATCGCTGCCGACTTTTTTGGCCAGATCCACCGCCAGATAAAAGCCCTCGGGATTTTCCGGGTTGGGGCTTTCCACCGTGGGAAAAGCGCCGTCAATGACCATCTGCTCCGGCACGGGGTACAGATGCTTTATTCCAAGCCTTTTCAGCACCTCCGGCACCAGCTTGTAGCCGCAGCCGTGGAAAGGCGTGTATACTATCTTGAAATCGTCCGCCACTCTGGCAACCACAGCCTTGTCTATCGCCTGAGTGAGCACGTTATCAAGAAAAGCCTCGTCGGTATCGGCTCCCAAAACGGTGATGCGTCCGTCGGACACGGCCTCGTCGTAATCGCAGGTGGCAAAGCCCGTGAAGATGTCGATGCTCTCCATCTGCTTTGCTATGGCG
>CAZLIJ010000187.1:0-3596 GCA_964559305.1 uncultured Oscillospiraceae bacterium
CACCGAGCCCCGTTGCGGTCACCCCGACAAATACCACTTTATCGCGAAATTCATCCGGCTCATAAACGCCCGCAAGCACATCCGCAAATGAGTAATGACGGAAGCGATTTTTTTTACTGCCGATATAATATGCCGTATTGGAATCGATAAAACGGCTCGCTTGAATGCGGTTGAGGTAGATCTCAAGCGCGGGATTATCCGGGTCGGTCGCTTGAAGCAGCGATACCGTTGTATGGGGATAGCGATGATCACCGTAGGTTTTATATAAAGAGAGTGAGCGCACCACCCCATCGTTCCCTTTTTCAAGGGCGGCGTGGCCGGTTTTGACCACATCGTTAAAGATATTAAGCTCAAGCCCCGATGGGAAAATCAGCGACGGAAGCACCACATTCCCATTGGCGCGAAGCGCCTGATAGAGCTCACCATCACCAATATTAGGCTCGAGAAAGAGCACATCATAACTGATCGCTTGAGCGCCATAATCGTTTAATTTTTGGATGAGCGCCCCATGATAATTACGCGGCAAAGGCCAACGCCGCGAAAAGCGACTTCCTTTCAAGAATGAGCCACGATATCCGCACCCCGCTCAACGGTATTCTGGGCATGGCGGAGCTGGCGGTAGAAAATAACACCGACACGGAGATACAAAGCTATCTTGACGATATAATCGCCTCCGGCAGATTTCTCATGACACTGGTAAACGATATTCTGGACATCTCCAAGATCGAAAGCGGGGAGATGAGGCTGCACAAGGACATAGTTCCGCTGGAAAAATTTGATCAGGCAGTTGATTCCGTTATAAGACCGCTGATGGACGCCAAGGACATTGAGTTTCAGTACCATATGAACTGCGGCATGACCTGTACCCGCTGCGACTCACTGCGCTTCAACCAGCTGTTCTTCAACCTGCTGTCCAACGCCGCCAAGTTCACGCCCCGGGGAGGCAAGGTGGAATTCACGTCGGAAAAACTGATGGAGGACAGCAAGATAGAATGGGTCAGATTTGTTATCAGGGATACCGGCGTGGGTATGAGCCCGGACTTCCTGCCCCATGCCTTTGAAGATTTTGAGCAGGACAACGCCGCGGTGGCCGGGCAGCAATTTCAGGGCACCGGTCTGGGACTTGCGATAGTGGGAAGAATAACCAGGATGATGCACGGCAGAATCTCCATAAAAAGCGAGCTGGGCAAGGGCACGGAGGTGACGGTGGAGCTGCCCATGGAAAAAGCCGTTATGGAAGCGGCGCCGGATGAGCCCCAGATATGCTGCCAACTGGATTTGAGAGGTAAAAGCGTGCTGCTGGCCGAGGATAACGACATTAACCGCAAGCTTGCCGTCAGTCTTCTGCGCTCCCGGGGCATAATCGCCGTCCCAACCGTAAACGGTCAGGAGGCCGTGGAGCGTTTCCGGACGTCCACGCCGGGGGAATTCGCGGCCATTCTCATGGATATTCGTATGCCTGTGATGAACGGACTTGACGCGGCGAAAGCCATACGCGCCATGGACCGGCCTGACGCCGGTACCGTGCCCATAATCGCCATGACAGCCAACGCCTATGAGGACGACAGGGAAAAAACCAGAGCCGCCGGCATGAATGAACATATTACAAAGCCCATTGAGCCCCAGCGGCTTTTCCAGGCGCTGGAAAAGCATATTTCAAAGAGAAAGCGCAGTAAGCAAAAGGAGGCTTTATCGTGAACGACAAATACGATCTTGAAAGATTCGTCTCCGCCCAGCGGGGGAGCTATAATACAGCCCTTGCCGAGATACGGCGGGGCCGTAAGGAGAGCCATTGGATATGGTACATTTTTCCCCAGATAGCCGGGCTTGGCATGAGCTCCACTTCCCGGCATTACGCCATCAGCGGACTGGACGAAGCCGCGGCGTATCTTGCCCACCCCGTTCTGGGGGAGCGGCTGGAGGAGATATCCCGGGCCCTGCTTGAAGTGCCCACCGACAACGCCTCTCAGGTGTTCGGCTGGCCGGATGATATGAAGCTCAGATCCTCCATGACCCTGTTTTCTCTGGTGAAGCCCGGCAACCCGGTGTTCTCCGCGGTTCTGGACAAATTTTTCGGCGGCCAGAAAGACGAAAGTACCCTGCAAATTCTTGGTCTTGATTAAAAAATGAAAAAACAAGCAAAAGTTCCGGCGGATTTTTCCGCCGGAACTTTTGCATAGTCCAATATAAACCGAGAAATAATTTATATAAATATCTTGACAAAGTTTGCGGAGAGTACTATTATAATACTCAGAAAAAACGAGGAGTGTGATCCCATGAAAAAAACGCTGTACAGTCTTATGCTGTCGGACGATGTGGTACGGGAAGTTGATGTGCTGGCGCACCGTCTGGGCACAAACCGCTCCAATCTTATAAATCAGATTCTGGCCGAGTATGTCAATCTGACCACCCCGGAGCGCCGGATAAACGACATATTTACGGCCATAGAGCAGATGATGGCTCCCTCAAGGGAGCTGGTGCCCTTCTTTTCGCCCAACACCTTCACCATGTCGCTGAAGTCCAGCCTTGAATACAAATACCGTCCCACGGTAAAATATGAGGTAGAGCTTTACCGGGGCGGGGAGGGCTCCATCGGCGAGATATCCGTGATATTCCGCACCCAATCCGGGGCGCTTATCCAGTCCATGACGGAGTTTTTCCGGCTGTGGAAGCATATTGAGGACAAAAATCTGGCGCCGCTTTTAAAAGGCGGGCCCATCGACTACGCCCTTTACGACGGCAAATTTGTCCGGAGCATATCCATACCCAGCCGGGACTGCAGCTCAGACGAGCTGGCCGAGGTGCTCTCCGACTACATCAAGCTTTTTGATTCCCTGATGAAGGGCTACCTCACCGGCAGACTGACGACTCAGGAGATAGAGAGCCGCTATTGCCAGCAGGTCGGCAAAGAGAACGTGCTTATATAGTAACGATTTCAGACAATTGAATAAGGAGTGATTACAATGAACGCAAACAATTTTACACAGAAAACGGTTGAGACCATCCAGACCGCCCAGAGCATGGCGCAGGAGAATTCAAACCAGTATATAACCCCGGAGCATCTGCTGTACGCCCTTGTGGATCAGGACGGGGGACTTATCCCCTCCATCTTCGGCAAAATGGGCGTGGACTGCAACGCCATGCTGGCGGAGCTGGACACGGTCATCTCCCAGCTGCCCCGGGTGGGCGGCTCGGCTGAAACTCAGGTGTACCTCTCGCCGGAGGCTGACCGGGTGCTCAAATCCGCTGAAAAGGCCGCCCAGAGCATGGGCGACGAGTACCTTTCCGTGGAGCACCTTATGATAGGCGTGTTCGCCAACGAGACCCCGGGCATCAAGCGCATATTTTCAAACCACGGCGTCACCAAAAACGCTTTCACCGCGGAGCTTTCCAAGGTGCGCACCGGCCCTGTTACCTCCGATAATCCGGAGAGCACCTACGACGCGCTGAAAAAATACGGCACAGACCTTGTGCAGCGGGCCAGAGACAACAAGCTGGACCCGGTCATAGGCCGCGACACCGAGATACGCAACGTAATACGCATACTCTCCCGCAAAACCAAAAATAACCCCGTGCTCATCGGCGAGCCCGGCGTG
>CAZLIJ010000188.1:0-3582 GCA_964559305.1 uncultured Oscillospiraceae bacterium
GCTCCGAAAAAGTTTTTCGCGGAAACGTCGTTAACGGCGTCAATGACGATATCGTATCCCGAAACCGCAGCCGCCAGTATCAGCACAATAACGCTGACAACTTTGGGCATAGTTACGGCAAGCGCCACCGCAAACAGCACCGAGGACAGTACCAGCCGAACGACAAGCAGCTTGTCAAACGAATACGCGCCCCGGCTGTTTTTATAATCGTTTGTTGTTTCCATATCCGCACCTATTTCTTTCTGCCAAATATGTGGAAAGACGAGTTTCCGTTTCACGCTTTGTTATCGCAGCCCAGCACGTCGGTGATCTTGTGGGCCACCAGCTCTTTTATCGCGGCGCGGGCGGGCTTAAGATACTCACGGGGATCAAACTTGTCGGGGTGCTGCACCATAAACTCACGGATGGTGGCGGTCATGGCGAGGCGGAGATCGGAGTCAATGTTTATCTTGCACACGGCCATGGAAGCGGCCTTGCGCAGCTGATCTTCCGGCACACCCACGGCGCCGGGCATATTGCCGCCGTTTTCGTTTATCTTCTTCACCAGCTCCTGCGGCACTGAGGACGAGCCGTGGAGCACTATCGGGAAGCCGGGCAGACGCTTTTCGACTTCCTCCAGAATGTCGAAGCGCAGCTGAGGCTTGGTGCCGGGCTTGAACTTATACGCGCCGTGACTGGTGCCTATGGCGATGGCCAGAGAATCGCAGCCGGTGCGGGTGACGAACTCCTGTACGTCCTCGGGACGGGTATAAGAGGAGTCCTCGCTCTTTACCTTCACGTCGTCCTCAATGCCGGCCAGAGTGCCCAGCTCAGCTTCCACCACCACACCGTGGTCGTGGGCGTATTCAACGACTTTTTTGGTGATCTCTATGTTTTCGTCCAGAGATTTTGACGAGGCGTCTATCATCACGGAGCTAAAGCCCCCGTCAATGCAGGACTTGCACAGCTCGTAGCTGTCGCCGTGGTCCAGATGCAGGCAGATGGGCAGCCCTGTCTCGATGATAGCGGCTTCCACCAGCTTTATAAGATAAGTATGGTTGGCATAGGCTCTCGCGCCCTTGGACACCTGCAATATAAGCGGGGCGTTAAGCTCCTTGGCTGCCTCCGTGATGCCCTGCACTATCTCCATATTGTTTACATTGAACGCGCCTATGGCGTATCCGCCGTTATAGGCCTTTTCAAACATTTCCTTTGTTGTTACCAGCGGCATGATGTACCCTCCTTCATTTTTGTGCCAATTGCCATATATTATATCCCAGACTTGTGGTATAATCAATACAAAAAAGGACATTTTGTAAATATTTTGTAATCAATTGGAGGTAAGAACATGGGTAATGAACTGAGAGGCGCGTGTATCTTCGGCCAGTCGGGCGGACCAACAGCGGTGATAAACGCCAGCGCCTACGGCGTCATCAGGGCCGCGCTGGACGCAGATTGCATAACAAAGGTCTATGGAGCGGCCCACGGCATAAAGGGCGTGCTGGACGGCCAGCTCTACGATATGAGCGCGGAGGATGAACGTGAGCTTACGCTCCTTATGAACACGCCGTCGTCAGAGCTGGGCTCCTGCCGGTATAAGATGGCTGACCCGGACAAGGACGACGCCGATTATAAGCGCATTCTTGAGATCTTCAAAAAGTACGATGTGCGCTACTTTTTCTATAACGGCGGCAACGACTCCATGGACACCTGCGCCAAAATCAGCCGCTATATGCAGTCTGCGGGCTATGAATGCCGGGTCATGGGTGTGCCCAAGACCATAGACAACGACCTTTTCGGCACCGACCACTGCCCGGGCTTTGGCAGCGCGGCAAAGTATATAGCCACCTCCTGCATGGAGATATGCAAGGACACCCATGTGTACGACACCGGCATGATAACGGTGGTGGAGGTCATGGGCCGCCACGCCGGTTGGCTGGCGGGCGCTGCCGCACTGGCGACTTATAAGGGCTGCGGCCCTGAGCTTGTATATCTGCCGGAGGCGGATTTTGACCTTGATAGATTTTATGCCGATGTGGAGCGCATATACAAGGAAAAAGGCAAGGTGCTTATAGTAGTCTCAGAGGGCATACACTATGCCGACGGCTCCTTCGTGTCCGAGGCCAAGACCTCTGCCACCGACGGCTTCGGCCATGCTCAGCTGGGCGGTCTGGCGGCTACGCTGGCGGCTATGCTGAAGGATAAATTCGGCGCCAAGGTCAGAGGCATAGAGCTGAGCCTTTTGCAGCGCTGCGGCGCCCATCTGGCCAGTGCCACAGATCTTAACGAGGCTTTTGCAGCGGGCAAAACTGCGGTGGAATGCGCCGTTAAGGGCGACACCGACAAGATGGTGGCCTTTAAATGCCGGCGGGATAACGGCTATACCTGCTCCATGGAGCTGCTGCCCCTTTCAGATGTGGCAAACTATGAAAAGAAAGTGCCCATGGATTGGATAAACCAGGAGCACAATTTTGTCACGCGGGAATTCATCGACTATGTACTGCCCCTTATCCAGGGCGAGCCGGAGCGGGTGACGGAGGATTCCCTCCCCCGCTACGCGAAACTGAAAAAAGTCCTTGTAAAATAAAGGTCGCCGGCATCCACTGGATGCCGGCGATTTTTAAACTAATTATCGAACGCGGGATTCACCACATAGAAATTCTTTTCATCCATTTTTTCCACGGCTCTGCGAAGTCCCTCGCCGAAGCGCTGGAAGTGAACTACTTCCCTTTCACGCAGATATCGGATAACGTCGTTGACGTCCGGGTCGTCGGAAAGGCGCAGAATATTGTCGTAGGTGGTGCGGGCTTTCTGCTCCGCCGCCATATCCTCTGTGAGATCGGAGATAACGTCGCCCTTGACGCCTATTCCCGCTGCGTTCCAGGGTGAGCCGGATGCGGAGGTGGGGTAAACGCCGGCGGTGTGATCCACAAAATAATTCTCATATCCCGCTTTTTTGATCTCCTCGGGAGTCATTTCACGGGTGAGCTGGTGCACAATGGCGCCGATCATTTCAAGATGGCCCAGCTCCTCAGTGCCGATGTCGGTGAGCAGGCCCCGCAGTTCGGGACAGGGCATGGCATAACGCTGGCTGAGATATCTCAGTGAAGCGCCAAGCTCGCCGTCCGGGCCGCCGTATTGCGTGATTATAAATTTTGCCAGAGCCGGATTTGGCCTTGCGATCTTTACGGGATACTGTAATTTTTTTGAGTATTCAAACATCCCTCAGCCCTCCCTGCTGCCCTTATAGTCCCAGGGCCAGGGATCTTTGAGCCATGTATAGCTGTCCATGTCCATCATGTCAGACTGACCGGCCCGTATAGCTCAACATATCTTCTGCGGGCTTCTTTCCTTAGCTTCATAAGCTCCTTGTATGCCTCAAAGGCTTCTTTGTCCTCCGGGTGGGTATCCAGATACAGATTCAGCTCGTTTACCGCAAAACACAGGGACATAAGCTCGTTTTGAGGTGTGTTCTCCATGTCGCCGGAGTTGACCATATTCATAAACGGCAGGTCGAGACCGGGAAAAAGGGTCCCCCGCTGCAGCGCCATGTCAGGGTCATATGCCGGCGAGGCAGAGGTCTGCATAGGTACATATGCCATA
>CAZLIJ010000189.1:0-3509 GCA_964559305.1 uncultured Oscillospiraceae bacterium
CGGCTATTCTGGGTCTGCTGCCCCCCGGCGCCGCCCTTTCGGAGGAAAGCCGGATAGACTTTAAAGGCAAGGACATATTCTCCGTTTATCAGGACCCCATGAATTCCTTCAATCCCTCCCAGCGGATAGGGCGGCAGCTTTTTCAAATGGCCCGGGGCTACCGCAAAACTGACAGGGACGAGTTTGAGCGGGGCATATGCAGCGTGCTGGCAAGGCTCAGGTTTTCCGATACGGAGGGTACGCTTAAGAAATATCCCTTTGAGCTTTCCGGCGGTATGCTCCAGCGGCTGATGATAGCCTGCGCCATATATGTGGCGCCGGAGCTTATCATAGCGGACGAGCCCACCACGGCGCTGGATGTGAGCATACAAAAAGAGATCATGCGGGAATTCCGGGCTATCAACCATGAGATGCACAAGTCCATTCTGGTTGTCACCCACGATTTCGGCGTGGTGGCGGAGCTGGCGGACAAAGTGGTGGTACTGCGCAAGGGACAGCTGGTGGAATCCGGGGACGTGTTCACGGTTTTCGACCACCCCCGGGAGGAGTACACCAAGGCGCTGCTGGAAGCCAGCTTTAAGGAGAAATGCGTATGATGCTGCAGGCTGTGGACGTGGGCAAGAGCTACGGCAGGGAAAAAGTGCTCAGCCACGTTTCACTGGGGATAGACCAAAAAGAAATATTGGGCATCGTGGGTCAGTCCGGCTGCGGCAAAAGCACACTGGCCCGCATTCTGTGCTGCTATGAGCTGCCCGACGAGGGCAAGGTGCTGCTGCGGGGCAAGGATACCGCCCACAGGCCCAGAAATGAAAGACAGCTTTTCCACAAAAGCTGCCAGCTTATACTTCAGGACAGCCTTTCGTCTATGGACCCCACCATGACCATCGGCGACACGCTCCACGAAACGCTGAAATATAACGGCTGCCCCGACAGGGCCCGGCGGCAGGAAAAGATTGAAAAGTATCTTGATATGATGATGCTCACGCCGGAGCTTTTGACAAGCTTTCCCGCCCAGCTCAGCGGCGGGGAAAGGCAGCGGATAAGCATATGCCGGGCGCTGCTGGTGGAGCCGGAGCTTTTGATATGCGACGAGATAACCTCCAGTCTGGACGTTATCACCCAGTTCAATCTTTTGAGCGTGCTGAAGGATATAAACCGGCGCACCGGCCTGCCCTTGATATTTATCTCCCACAATATAAACGCTGTTAAAAGCATCAGTGACCGCATACTGGTAATGCACGGCGGCACTGTCACGGAGGAGCTGAAAAAGTCGGAGGGCTTTGCCGGACGGGACGGCTATACAAAGCGGCTTTTTGAATCCCTGCCCATCGACCATCCCTCTAAGCGGCAGGCTCTGGCCAGACATTTTGACGAGCAGCTTTTCAAAGACGACAATCATAATAATCCGCAATAAAAATTTCCGCCCTCCGATAATTCGGAGGGCGGAAGCGGTTTAAGGGCTTAAAATATCAGGCTTTCCACAGGCCGTGCTTGTTGCAGAAGGCGTACACGGATTCCACGGCGTCTCCTTCGCACATGGCGAAGCAGACCTCCGGCTTGTCGCCGGGCTTGAGGGCCTTGCGCTGATTGCCGAATTTGGTCTGGATGGCGACCCACTCGATAAAGTGATCGTCCACCATGGGGTGTGCCGCGGCGCCGATGGAGACAGTGACCTTGCCGCCCTCGATTTTGTAAACGGGAACGTGCTTTTCGGCGGCTCCGTCGGAAACACCGGGGACAAGCTCAGACATGGGCTCTCCGCAGCAGACAATTGGCACTCCGCTGTCCTTTACCTTAGCCACGATGTTGCCGCAGTGCTTGCAGATATAGAACTTCATTTCCATGGCAGTACCTCCTTATATTTTTCCTGATTATAACATAGAAAAGAAAAAATAAATACACAATAATATGAACATAAGGGTACAAAGCGGTATCCCGGCGGCATTTCCCTTGCGATAAAGTCCGGCGGGTGGTAAGATGAGATAAATATTGCCGGACAAGGAGAGCAGCATGGAAAGTGAAATGAAAATAGCCGTCCTTATCGACGCGGAAAATATAGCCAGCAAATATACCGGGGTCATCTTCAACGAGGTCAACAATCTGGGGGACATCATTATAAAGCGCATCTACGGCGACTGGACCGCCCGGCAGATGATAAGCTGGAAGGACATAGTGCTGGATAACTGCATCCAGCCCATCCAGCAGTACAGCAACGTCAGCGGCAAAAACTCCTCCGACTCCGCTCTTATTATTGACGCCATGGACCTTTTGTATCAGTCCAAGATAGACGCCTTTTGTATCGTGTCCTCAGACAGCGATTTTACCCGCCTTGCCTCCCGGCTGCGGGAGTCGGAAAAATATGTGCTGGGTCTGGGAGAGCAGAAAACGCCCCAGTCCTTCATCTCTGCCTGCAACAAGTTTTCGTATATCGACCTTCTTTACGCCGCCAGCCGCAGCGCCCCGGCGGAGGCGGAAAAGCCAGCCGCCAAAACTGCCGAGAAGGACGTGAAGAAAAAGGAAAAGCCAGCCGAGATAAAGGGCGGCTCCGATCTGCAGGTGGTGCGCCAGATGCTTATTGAGCTGGCCGAAGAAAACTCCGAGGACGACGGCTGGATACTGTCCTCAAAGCTGGCCGAGCTTTTGAACCGCAAGCTGCCCGACTTTGACGTCCGCAATTTCCGCTTCAAAAAATTCACCCGCTTTGTGGAATCCCTGCAGGTCTTTGAAACCAAGCGCCAGTCCACTCAGGGCGAGCAGGTGCACACGATATACTTCCGGGTCAAGGAAAATCACTGATAAGTATTAAAACCGGCGTCCGCCATTGGCGGACGCCGGTTTTTCGCGCTTACAGCTTTCTTTTCGCTCTGGTGTCGCAGTATACGCAGCGGTAGGTGGCGCTTTCCCTGTCGGTGAGCTTGAACATCTGCCGCAGCTCCTGCTCGGTGGAGGTGATGCAGCGGGGGTTTTTGCATTTTATAACGTCGGTTATAAGCTCCGGCAGCAGGGGGTGTATCTTCTCCGCCCGCTGCCCGTCCCGGATGACGTTCACCGTTATCTGCGGGTCGATATAGCCCAGAATGTCGTAGTTCAGGTCTATGACCTCGTTGATTTTCAGAATGTCTTTTTTGCCCAGCTTGGAGCTGGCGGCGTTTTTGATGAGCGCCACCTCGCAGTCCAGCTCGTCAAGATTGAGATAGCGGTACAGCTCCATGCCCCGCCCGGCGGGGATGTGGTCTATCACGATGCCGTTTATGATGGAACCTATTATCATCACATCACCCCCAAAAGCTTCAGTATCAGCGCCATGCGGATATATTTGCCGTTTCTGACCTGCTTGAAATAGCAGGCCCGGGGATCGTTGTCGATAGCTACGGAGATCTCGTTCACTCTGGGCAGGGGGTGGAGGATGGAAAGGTCGGACTTGGCGGGAATAAGCTTATCCGGCGTGAGGATGTAGCTGTCCTTCAGGCGCACATAGTCGGCCTCGTTGAAAAAGCGCTCCCGCTGCA
>CAZLIJ010000190.1:0-3457 GCA_964559305.1 uncultured Oscillospiraceae bacterium
AAAATAATTATGGAAATGGGGGAGGATAAATGTCCAAAGAGCTCATTCGCCTCGTGGGATGCACCATGGCGTTTGACGATGAGATCGTTTTAGACGATATTAACCTCTATATCAACGACAAGGAATTCCTCACACTGCTGGGGCCGTCCGGCTGCGGCAAAACAACCACGCTGAGAATAATCGGCGGCTTCATTACACCCACGTCGGGAGACGTGCTTTTCGACGGAGTGAGGATCAATGATGTCCCGCCTCACAAACGCAAGGTAAACACCGTTTTTCAGAGATACGCGCTGTTCCCGCATCTGGACGTTTACGAAAACGTGGCCTTCGGGCTGCGCATCGCAAAGCTGCCGGAAGCGGAGATAGACTCGCGGGTCACGGAAATGCTGGAGATAGTCAGCCTGAAGGGTTTTGAAAACCGCAGGGTGTCCCAGCTGTCCGGGGGCCAGCAGCAGCGCGTGGCCATAGCCCGCGCCCTTGTTAACCGTCCGAAGGTTCTGCTTCTGGACGAACCGCTGGGCGCTCTGGATCTCCGGCTGCGAAAGGATATGCAGCAGGAGCTTAAACGGATACAGCAGGCGCTGGGCATCACATTTATATATGTGACCCACGATCAGGAGGAGGCTCTGGCCATGTCCGACACCGTTGTGGTTATGGACAAGGGCCGCATCCAGCAGATCGGCAGGCCCGAGGATATATATAACGAGCCGAAAAACGCCTTCGTGGCGGATTTTATCGGCGAATCCAATATTCTGGACGGCGTTATGCCGGAGGATTATCAGGTTAAGTTTTTTGGCCGCCGCTTCAAGTGTCTTGACGCCGGCTTTGAAAAGAACGAGCCTGTGGACGTGGTCATCCGCCCCGAGGATGTGGACATAGTCGCCCCCGAGGACGGTCAGGTCTGCGGCACAGTCACCTCCGTGACCTTCAAGGGCGTGCACTACGACACCATCGTGGACTTTCACGGCTTCAAATGGCTCATCCAGACCACCGATTTTCACGACGTGGGCTCTTACATCGGCATACGTCTGGAGCCAAACGATATCCACATCATGCACAAGAGCGAGTATTCCGGTCTTTTTGGGGATTACAGCTCCTATTCTGCGGAATACGACGAGATAAACGACCCTGACCTCTACCCGGAGGACATTTCGGAGGAGGTGTCTGATACCTCCGAAAATGAGGAGGCGCAGGGAGATGAAAACTAAGCGGCTGGCGACTCCCTATCTTGTGTGGATGGTCATTTTCACCATCGTGCCTCTGGGCATAGTGTTTTACTACGCCTTTACGGATTCAGTTACCGGGGCTTTCACATTTGCCAACATCGCAAATATCGGCAATTATTTGCCCATTTTTGTCAAGTCCATCTGGCTTGCGCTGATATCCTCCATCATCTGTCTTGTTATAGGCTATCCCGTGGCCTATTATATCGCCGGGCGCAGCCCCAGAGAGCAGCGCTTTCTTTATATGCTCATCATGCTGCCCATGTGCATCAGCTTTTTGCTGCGCACCATGGCCTGGGTGGCGCTGCTGGACGATACCGGCATCATAAACGGCTTTGTCACCGCTCTGGGGCTTAAGCCCCTGCCCCTTATCCGCAACAACGGCGCGGTGGTGCTGGGCATGGTGTACAACTACCTGCCGTATATGATAATGCCCCTTTACACTGTCATAATGAAGATCGACCCACGGCTGGTGGAAGCGGCTCAGGATCTGGGCTGCAGCGGAACCCAGGTTTTTCGGCGGGTGGTGTTTCCCCTGTCCGTGCCGGGCATAATCTCCGGCTTCACCATGGTGTTCGTGCCTGCCGTATCTACCTTCTACATCTCCCAGAAGCTGGGCTCCTCGGGCACTACCCTCATCGGCGACGTTATCGAAAGCCAGTTCAAGACCGCCTACAACCCCAATCTGGGCGCGGCGCTGTCGCTGGTGCTGATGGCGCTGGTGTTCATCTGCATCGGCGTGATGGACCGCTTTTCCGACGGTGAGGAGGTGACTACCGTATGAAGACCTTCAACAAGGTGTTCACAATTCTGGTGCTCATTTTCCTGTATATCCCCATGATAGTGCTGGGCGCGGCGTCCTTCAACAGCGGCTCCGACCCGGCAGTGTGGAAGGGCTTCACCTTTTCAAACTACGGCGCTCTTTTTCAGGACGGGGTGCTGCTGCCGCTGCTGCTCAACTCCTTCATCGTGGCGGTCATATCCTCCATGCTGGCAACTATTCTGGGCACCATGGCCTCTCTGGGCATCCACGCCATGGGGCCAAGGCTCAAGCGCACTGTGATGGGTGTCACCAACATCCCCCTTACAAACCCCGAGATCGTCACCGGCGTATCGCTGGCGCTGCTCTTCGCCTTTGTGGGCACGCTTTTGAAAATAAACAGCGTGTTGGGCTTTGTCACCTTGCTCATCGCCCACATCACCTTTAACCTGCCCTATGTCATCCTTTCGGTGACGCCCAAGCTCTCCCAGATGGACCCGGACTTGCGGGAAGCGGCGCTGGATCTGGGTTGCACGCCTGTGCGGGCGTTTTTCAGGGTGGTCATACACGAAATAATGCCCGGCATTGTCTCCGGCGCTCTTATGAGCTTCACCATGTCGCTGGACGATTTTGTCATCAGCTATTTTGTCTACGGGCCGGATTTTGTCACCCTGCCGGTGGAGATCTACAACTACACCAAAAAACCGCTCCAGCCCAAGATATACGCCCTGTTCACGCTGCTGTTCCTGGTAATACTGCTGGTGATGGTGGTCATGAACCTTTTGCAGGCAAGAGACGACACCCGGCAGAAGCTTGCCCGCAGAGCCTTCGGCGGGCCGCGAAAGGAGCGGGCGCAGTGAAAAAGCTTGTTTCTTTCATCATGGGCGCGCTGCTGATATTTTCCGCCCTGCCTGCCTCCGCTTTTGCCGAAGGCGAGACCATAAACGTCTACAACTGGGGCCAGTATATCTCCGACGGCAGCGACGGGTGTATCGACGTGAACAAAGCCTTCACGGAAAAAACCGGCATCAAGGTCAACTACATGACCTTTGATTCCAACGAAAGCCTTTACACCAAGCTCAAGACCGGCGGCAGCACCTACGACATCATTATCTCCTCGGACTATATGATAGCCCGGCTTATCGCCGAGGATATGCTGGAGCCGCTGGATATGGACAACATCCCCAACTATAAATATGTTGACGACGCCTATAAAAACACTGCCTACGACCCCGACAACAAATACTCCGTGCCCTATACCTGGGGCACTGTGGGCGTCATATACAACTCAAAATATGTGGACGAGGCCGACGTGGGCTCCTGGGATCTTTTATGGAACAGCAAATACTCCGGCAAGATCCTGATGTTTGACAATCCCCGGGACGCTTTCGCCATAGCCGAGCAGCTTTCCGGCATAGACATCAACTCCGAAAACGGTGATGATCTGCGGGCGGCGGCCTATAAGCTCATCGAT
>CAZLIJ010000191.1:0-3124 GCA_964559305.1 uncultured Oscillospiraceae bacterium
TTCCGCCCCGGCGGCGTGACCGGCGGTGCGGGGCAGTCCCTTTGATTTTGCCCAGCGTCCGTTGCCGTCCAGTATAATGGCAATATGGCGGGGGAGATTGGATTTATCCAGCTCCCCCGCCGCCTTTTCGGATTTTTTGAAAATAGCCATTATATTGCCAGCAGTTCCTTATCCTTATTGTCCGTTATGTCGTCCACTTTCTTTACATAGTCGTCAGTGAGCTTTTGGACTTCTTTTTCCACATTCTTATAATCATCTTCGGTTATTTCCGAAGCTTTCTGCTGCTTTTTGAACTTTTCAATGGCGTCCCGGCGGATATTGCGCACGGCCACCTTGGCTTCCTCGCCGTATTTTTTCACCTGCTTTGCAAGCTCCTTGCGCCGCTCCTCGGTGAGCTGGGGGAACACAAGGCGGATAACTCTGCCGTCGTTCTGGGGATTGATGCCCAGCTCGGAGGCCAGAATGGCTTTCTCTATACCCTTGAGCACGGAGCCGTCCCAGGGCTGGATGACCAGAGTGCGGGGGTCGGGCACGGAAACGGAGGCTATCTGCTGTATGGGCGTGGGCGTGCCGTAATACTCCACCTGGATCTGGGAGAGAACGGCAGGATTGGCTCTTCCGGCGCGTACAGAGTCCAAAGAGGACTCCAGGCTTTCCAGGGTCTTTTTCATTTTGGATTCAAATTCAGCGTAATCCGACATTGATAATACCTCCTCAATTAATATCTTTATTATAGTGTTACCAGAGTACCGGGGTTTTCACCCATGACTGAGCGAACTATGTTTTCCGGGTCGCTGAGGGCAAACACCACGGAAGGGATACCGTTATCCATGGCAAGGCTGGTGGCCGTCATATCCATGACGTTGAGATGCTTTGCCAGCACCTCCGAAACATATTTTTTCGCGCTCTTGTCCGTGTGGGGATCGGCGGAATAAACGCCGTCTATGTTCTTTGCCAGCAGCAGCGCCCCGGCGCCGATCTCCGCCGCCCGCAGCGCCGCCGCGGTGTCTGTGGAAAAATATGGGTTGCCGGTGCCGCCGCCGAATATGACGGTCTTGCCCGCCTCCAGCTCCGCCACGGCGTCCCGGCGGGTATATACGTCCGCAAAGGTGGTCATGGGCACGCTGGTCATGACCTTGACGGGCATTTGAAGCTGCTCCATTTTATCCGCCACTGCCAGCGCGTTCATCACGGTGGCCAGCATTCCCATATGGTCGGCCCGGGAGCGCTCCATCTTGCCCCCGCCGTCTTTGACGCCCCGCCAGAAATTGCCGCCGCCCACCACTATGGCGGTCTGAACGCCCATGACAGTGCATTTTTTCACGGCCAGACAGACTTTTTCGATGAAGTCGAAGTCCAGACCCCTGCCTTTGCCGCTGGCCAGAGCTTCTCCGCTGATCTTGATGAGCACCCGGGAATATGCAGGCTTTACATCCATATGTTGTCTCTCCTTAATTATTTCTCGATTATCACGCGTCGAAAATGCCGAGGATCACGATGCCCGCCACCACAAGGGCGATGGAAGCGTAGTGCTTCAGCGACAGTTTTTCCTTCAAAAATACTCTGCCCCATATCACCGACGCCGCGCAGTAAGCGGAGATGATGGGCGCCGCCAGAGCTATATGCTCCTGATCGGCAATAGCGTAGATATACGCAAACTGACCCGCGGTCTCGAAAACCGCGCCGGCGTATTTGGGCGCCTCCATTTTGGGGATAAGCTTTTGCTTTTTGATACCCAGAACATATATGGCGCAGCATACGCCCACAGCCAGAAAGGTCAGCTCATAGGCCACGTTCGCGGCGTCCTCGTCAAGGGTCATAAGCACCCGGTTGTCGGCAAAGGTTCCAAGCGCGTCCAGCAGGCAGTAGATTATGGGTATCGTTATGGCGATCCAGCTTTTGGCATAATGCCGGTTGGAGGCGTCCTGCCGGGCACGGCGCAGGTCCTCGTCCTCCGTGGCTTCCGTTATGCCCAGGAATATAACGCCCAGACACACGCAGCCCACCGCCGCAAGCTGCAGCGGGGAGGTGGAGCCTATACCGTCCGTGGCCAGCACCAGCACGGCCACCAGCGCTCCGGAGGAATTGCAGATAGGCGAGGAAACGGAAAGCTCTATATATCTAAGTCCCACATAGCCCACGGCCATGGACAATATATAAAGGAAGGACACCGGCAGATATGTCAGAATAACGTGCCAGCTTATAACCGTTCCGCCCACAAAGATTTCGTAGGCAGCGTGCAGACCCATTACCAGGCCTACCGCCATGACCATCTTCAGGTGGCTGTACTTGTCGCGGGCATCCTGACAGCCCAGCTTGGAAAAAAGATCAGAGCCGCTCCAGCAAAGGAGCGCCGCAAGGGATAACCAGAACCACATCAATTAAACCTCTCAGAGTGCAAATATTGTATACCTGTGGTATTTTACCACGGCATATTGGTTTTGACAATTGTCAAATGACAAAATCTGCGCCCCCCACCGGGCTATAATCTTTGGCATGGACGTTATTTACATAGACGAACTGTTTATCCTGAACCTTATTATAGACTATCTCATCGTCCTGGCCGCGGGGAGAGTGTGCGGTGTAAAGCTGCGGCGGCTCCGATATCTGCTGGCGGCGGTTCTGGGGGCGGCGTACGCCTGCGGCGAGGTTTTGGACGGCTTTGGGTTTTTGTCCATGCCGGCGGCAAAGCTGGGCTGCGGGGCTATTATGTGCGTCATCGCCTTCTGTTCCGACCCCCGGCCCTTTCGCTGCGCCGTGGCTTTTTTTGCCGTGTCAGCCGCCTTCGGCGGCGCCGTATGGGCCGCGTCGCTGATAACCGGCGGCGGTACAGACGGATATATTCCCATGTCCTTTGAAATGCTGGCCATATCCTTTGCCCTGTGCTACGCCGTGGTAAGTCTTGTATTCCGGCGGGCTGTGAAAAAAGCGGACCGGGAGATACTGCCAGTGGGGGCGGTATTTGCCGGGCACTCAGCCGTGTTCCGCGCATTGAAAGACACCGGCAACGGACTTTTCGATCCGCTGACAGGCTGCGAGGTGCTTGTTATATCCCCCCGGACAGCCGGGGAACTGCTGCCGGAGGAGTGCCGCGCCGCGCTGGAGCTGACTGACCCCGTGTCCG
>CAZLIJ010000191.1:3134-3423 GCA_964559305.1 uncultured Oscillospiraceae bacterium
GGTTTCGCCTTATCCCCTACTCCGCCGTGGGCGTGAAAAGCGGGCTGCTGCCGGCCTTTCGCCCCGACGCCCTCACAGTGGACGGAAAGCCCGCCGACGGGGTCATGCTGGCGGTATCTACGTCTCTTGCCGGGGAGAACGAATATGAAGCTGTATTTTAATAAGGAGGAATAAATTGAAGCTGTCATATCTTTTCAGGTACATAAGAAACCGTCTGGAGCGTCTTTTGGGCATCAAGCCGGCGGAGATATATTATATCGGAGGAAGCGATGTGCTGCCCGCGCCGCTG
>CAZLIJ010000192.1:0-3393 GCA_964559305.1 uncultured Oscillospiraceae bacterium
AGCCGGGGGGATTATATCCCGCTCAAGCGGGCGGAGGAGCGGGGAGAATATCCCGTTTCCGACATTCAGGAAAATATATACGTCCAGTGCCGTATGGCGCCTCACGCCATGGCCTATCATATGCCCGGCGCCTTCCGGCTGAGCGGCGATATAGACCGGGAGAAGCTTGAAAATGCTTTTCGCGCCCTCATCGACTCCGATGATATTTACCGCACTGCCTTTGTTCTTGAAAAAGGCGCGCTTAAGGCGAAGATCCTGCCCCATGCGGACTTTGAGCTGCCGGAGATCTCCGGCGGCAGTCTGGAGGAGCTTTGGGACAAATGCGTAAGACCCTTCGATCTTGCCCGTCCGCCGTTTATAAGAGCGGCGCTGTGGAATAACGGGGAGGAGCGGATACTGTTTATGGACGTCCACCACATAGTGGGGGACGGCGTGAGCACGCCGCTGATGATGAAGCGGCTGGATGAGTTTTACCGGGGCGGGGATGCAAAGCCCCCTCGCCTTACATACAGGGACTACTGCGTTTTCCGCTCTAAGACGGATTATTCCGGCGACGTGGCCGCGTGGGCAGCGCATCTCAGCCCTCTGCCTGCCGCGCTGGAGCTGCCCGGCGATCTTCCAAAACCCCGGCCCTTTGATTTTAAGGGCGGGCTTTACTCCTTTGAGCTTCCCGCGGAAACGGGGAAGGCCTGCGACAGACTGTGCCGGGAGCGGGAGCTTACAAGCTTCATGCTGTTTATTTCGGCCTATGCGCTGCTGCTCTCCCGCGTATCCGGGCACGAGGAGCTGACGGTGGGCACGCCGGTGTCCGGCCGCTCCCGCAGCGAGCTGTGGGAGATCTGCGGCCCGTTTTTGTCTACCCTTCCCATGAAGCTTTCCGCCCGCGGGGGCGAAACTGTGGGCGAATTTCTCGACGGCGTTAAAAACGAGACGCTGTGGATGCTGGATCATCAGGAGCTGCCGCTGGACAAGGTCCTCACGGCGCTTGATCTGCCCAGAGAGCCGGGCGAAAACCCGCTGTATCAGGTCATGTTTACCTACCGCCCGCTGGATGTGGAGAGCCTGACGCTGGCCGGCAGCAGTGTGGAGATAGTCGATACGCCCCACACCACCGCCAAGGCGGAATTTAATCTGGAAGCGGCAAGCACCGGCGGAAAATACTGCTTCACGCTGGAATACGCCTCGTCCATATTCGAGCGCAGCACAGTGGAATTCTATGCCCGCAGCTTTATGACGGCTCTGGCCGCCATTGCCGGGGCCGGGCCCGATACCCTCCTTGGCGACGTGGAAATTCTCCCCGCCGGCGACAGGCTGCGGCTTCTGGATATTCCGCGCCAGACCGTCACGCCTTTCCGCAGCGTGTCCATAGATGTTCTCGTGGCGGAAAAGGCCGCGCTGACGCCGGACGCGCCGGCGGTGATATACCACGGCAAAACCGTCACTTTTGCCCAGCTGGAAGCCAGAGCCTGCGCCATCGCCGGTCAGCTGCAGCGGGCGGGGGCCGTAAGCGGGGACCGTATCGGCCTTTGCTGCCGCCGCACGCCGGAGCTTTTCGCGGCCATGCTGGCCATACTGAAAAACGGCTGCGCCTATGTGCCCTTCCTGCCGGAATTCCCGCAGAAGCGGGTGGAATATATGCTCTCCGACGCGGAAGCGTCCATGGTGCTGTGCGACAGAGAGTGTGAGAGCGCGGCCAAATCCGGCGGCGTCCGCTCGCTTGTGATGACGCAGGAGGAAGCCCCCTTCACCCCGCCCAAGACGGCGGGAAAGCTGATGTACATACTCTTCACCTCCGGCTCCACCGGCAGACCCAAGGGCGTTATGGTGTCCCGCCGCGCCGCCGCAAACTACATCGTATCCATGGGCGAGATACTATCCAGGGACGACGGGCCAATAATGTGCGTGACCAACATGACCTTTGACATCTTCCTGGCAGAGGGGCTTCTCCCTCTTTCCATGGGGCGCACAGTGGTACTGGCGGACGAGGATGAGCGTACCCTGCCCTGGCGCATGGCCCAGTGCATAACCGACGGGAACGTTACCACCATGCAGATAACCCCATCTCAGCTCCAGATGTGTCTGGGCAGCGGAGAGTTCCGGGAAGCTGTAAAAAATATCAGGCTGCTGCTGCTTGCCGGCGAGGCCAGCAATACACATATTGTCAGCGAGACCGCAAAAGCAACACACGCCGATATGGTGGATGTTTACGGACCCACAGAGGCTACTGTGTATGTTTCATCGTCTGTGCTCAAGCCCGGTAAGCCCGTAACCATCGGCACTCCCTTCAAAAACTGCCGTATGTATGTGCTGGATGCTGACAGGAAGGACGTTTTTCCGACCTCCATCGGCGAATTATATCTGGCGGGCGAGTGCCTGGCAGAGGGCTATGTAGGCCGGCCTGAGCTGACCGAGGCCGCCTTTGTGCCCGACCCCCTGTTCCCGGATGAAAAGATGTACCGCACCGGAGATATAGCCAGACTGAAAGCCGACGGCGAGATAGACTGTCTTGGCCGTGCCGATGCCCAGATAAAGCTGAACGGTCTGAGAGTTGAGCTGGATGAAATAAACGGTGCGGCTATCGACAGCGGCCTTGTCAGCCAGTGCGTCACCGTTCAGGTGGCCAAATCGGACGGAAGCACATATCTGCGGGCATTTGTGACTGCAAAGGACGGCAAAACCTATGGGGAGCATAAGCTGCAGACCCATATGCGCACTTTGCTGCCGGACTATATGATCCCGGCGGAAATCGTGGTGCTGAAGGCGCTGCCCTCCAATGCCAGCGGCAAGGTTGATATGCGGGCGCTTAAGGACTGGAAGGCAGCCCATAACAAGCCTGCTGAAGCCAAAAGCGCGGCCCCTGACAAGACCGTAATGTGCGAAACTGTTCCGGCGCCCTCTCTTGTGCGCGATGAGCAGCCGGCTGAAAAAACTCCCGAGCCGTCGGTGGAAAAAGCGCTTGAGCCGGAGGTAAAAGCTATGCCGGTCTCCGCCGCGGCCTCCCGTATGGCGGACATATGGCGGGATACCCTTGACCGGCAGGACATTTCCGAAACGGAATCCTTCTTCCGGCAGGGCGGCACCTCTCTTGCCGCGCTGGATGTGCTGACAAAATACTACGAGGCCGGAATATCCATGACTCTGGCTGAATTTTACGACCACCCCACGCTTGCCGGGCAGGCGGAAATGGCCGGCGAACCCGCCGGCGCCGGGCCCGCGGCCCCACCCGCGGAAAATGCCGCATCGGAGCCCTTCGTGCCCCGCCCGGCGCCCTCAGCCCCGCCCGCCGGGCCGTCGCTGCCGGCAAAATGCGTGCTTATCACCGGAGCCACCGGGTATCTTGGCGCGCATATCCTCTATGAGCTTATCGAAAACGATCTGGCCGGGCAGGCGCTT
>CAZLIJ010000193.1:0-312 GCA_964559305.1 uncultured Oscillospiraceae bacterium
GAGGTGAAGCCGGTTTTTCGCATTTTTTAGAGCAGCCAGAGCAGCCGGAGCAGGAGGAACACCCGCAGCACCCGCCGCTTTTTCGCCGGCGGAACACATGGCGCAAGGCAAAAAACACGCCCACAAGCACCACGATGATGACGATGATATCCCCGGGATTCATATCAAAAGACCTCCTATCTGGAACACAAGCAAGGCCGCTATCCAGGCCACAGTGCATTGCATGATGACCACGCCCACGGTGGCCCAGCCGGAGCGCAGCTCCCGCTTGATGGTGGCCACAGCCGCAGCACAGGGCGTATAGAGCAGGGT
>CAZLIJ010000193.1:322-3370 GCA_964559305.1 uncultured Oscillospiraceae bacterium
CTCTTTTGCGGTGAAGCCGGAGATAAGCGCCGTGGCCACCCGCCAGTCACCAAAGCCCAGAGGGGCGAAGATGGGCGCTATGAACCGGCCTATGATGGCCAGCAGACTGTCCGCGCTGTCCGCCACAACGTTCAGGCGGGTGTCGAAGGTCTGCAAAAACCAGATGATGATGGTGGCAAGAAAGATTATCGTGAATGCCCGCTGCAGAAAATCCCGGGCCTTTTCCCACAACAGCAGTCCCACGCTTTTAGCCGAGGGGAAGCGGTAGTTGGGCAGCTCCATAACAAAGGGCACGGGCTGACCCCTGAAGGCTGTGCCTTTCAGCAGCAGCGCAGATAAAATCGCCAGGATTATGCCCGTAAGGTACAGGCATATCATCACCAGCGCGCCCTTTCCCGGGAAAAACGCCGCCGCGAACACGGAATATATGGGTATTTTTGCCGAGCAGCTCATGAAGGGCGTGAGAAGAATGGTCATCTTTCTGTCCCGGTCGGAGGACACGGTGCGGGTGGCCATGATGGCCGGCACGGAGCAGCCGAAGCCGATGAGCATGGGCACAAAGCTGCGCCCGGAAAGGCCGATCTTTCTAAGCGCCTTGTCCATGACAAAGGCCACCCGGGCCATGTAGCCGGTGTCCTCAAGAATGGAAAGAAAGAAAAACAGCACCACGATTATGGGCAGAAAGGACAGCACGCTGCCCACGCCGGCAAACACGCCGTCAATAATAAGCGAGTGTACCACGGGGTTTATGCCGTAGGCCGTAAGGCCGGCGTCCACAACGGCGGTGAGCTTGTCTATGCCGAAGCTCATAAGATCGGACAGCCACGAGCCGAGGACGTTGAAGGTCAGCCAGAACACAAGGAACATTACGCCCAGAAACACAGGTATGGCAGTATATTTGCCGGTGAGTATTTTGTCCATGGCCATGCTGCGCCGGTGCTCCCGGCTTTCGTGGCATTTCACCACGGACTCGCCCACAACTTTTTCTATGAAGTTATAGCGCATATCCGCCAGAGCGGCGCTGCGGTCAAGTCCGGTTTCGGTCTCCATCTCGACGATGCAGTGCTCCAGCAGCTCTTTTTCGTTTTGGTCAAGCTCCAGACTTGCTTCTATGGCGGGGTCGCCCTCTATTATCTTGGCGGCGCAGAAACGGGCGGGAATGCCCACACGGTCGGCGTGGTCTTCTATGAGATGCACCACCGCGTGGATGCAGCGGTGGACAGGGGAGCCCTGCTGGCAAAAATCCGTAACCGCCGGATACACCCGGCCCTTTGCCGTCTGCACGGCCTTGTCGATAAGCTCCGACACGCCTTCGCCTTTTGAAGCGCTGATGGGCACCACCGGTATTCCCAGCGCCTCACTCATTTTTTGCACATCTATGACACCGGAGTTGGCGCGGACCTCGTCCATCATGTTCAGCGCCAATACCATGGGCACCTTTAGCTCAATGAGCTGAAGGGTCAGATATAAATTGCGCTCGATATTTGTGGCGTCCACGATGTTTATGATGCCGTCGGGCTTTTCATTGCAGATAAAATCCCTTGAGACTATCTCCTCCTGCGTGTAGGGCCGCAGGGAATATATCCCCGGCAGGTCCACCACGGAGCAGTTTTTCGCGCCCCGTATCTCGCCTATTTTCTGATCCACGGTGACGCCGGGGAAGTTGCCCACATGCTGATTTGAGCCGGTGAGGGCGTTGAAAAGAGTGGTCTTTCCGCAGTTCTGGTTTCCGGCAAGGGCAAAAATCATACGGCGCTCCCTTCTTCAGGCTCCACCGCTATCCTGCGGGCGTCGTCCACCCGCATGGTGAGCTCGTAGCCTCTTATAAGTATTTCGATGGGGTCGCCCATGGGCGCTGTCTTCTGCAAAGTGACTTTTGCCCGGGGCGTAAGCCCCATATCGAGAAGCCGGCATCTCAGCGCGCCCTCGCCGCCCACGGCCTTTATCACGGCGCTCTGGCCGATCTTCAATTTGTCAAGTGTCATGAAGCTGCCTCCAATGTGTTAGCTTTAACTAACGGAATGTTAGCACATCCTAACACGCAAGTCAATAGGGCCGCGAAAATTTTTTTTGAGCCGGGTTTTACCTTTTTACGGATTATTATGTCCCGATTGGGCAAGCTATTCAGGAAAATCGCTTCATAGCGTGTACGCGTAATTTTTTTTAATAGAAGGAGAACGACATGGTCAAGGATTTTATTGACTCCAAGGATTTCACAAAGGCGGAGCTGCTGGACATCATAGGGCTGTCCCTTGCCATCAAAAAGGCCATTAAAAACGGCTACTATCCCAAGCTGATGCAGGACATGACTCTGGGCATGATTTTTCAGCAGTCCTCCACCCGCACCAGAGTGTCCTTTGAAACAGCCATGACCCAGATGGGCGGCCACGCCCAGTATCTGGGGCCGGGAATGATACAGCTGGGCGGCCACGAGACCATAGGCGATACCGGCAAGGTGCTTTCGAAGCTGGTGGACATAGTCATGGCCCGCGTTATCGACCATTCCACAGTGCAGGAGCTGGCCCGGGCCTGCTCTATCCCGGTTATTAACGGTATGTCCGACTATAACCACCCCACCCAGGAGATAGGCGACATGTGCACTATCGCGGAGCATCTGCCCCAGGGCAAGGAGCTGGAGGACTGCAAGGTGGTGTTTGTGGGCGACGGCACTCAGGTGTGCGCGTCCCTGGGCTTCATAACCACAAAGCTGGGTATGAAATTTGCCCAGTACGGCCCCAAGGGTCATCAGCTAAACGAGGAGACCCGGAGGATACTCACGGAAAACTGCAAGGTCTCCGGCGGCAGCTGGGATATCGGCGATGAGCGGGAGCTGGTACACGGCGCGGACTTTATCTATACCGACGTGTGGTACGGCCTTTATGAAAGCGAAATGCCCAAGGAGGAGCGGGTGCGCGTTTTCCACGACTATCAGGTGAACAGGGAACTGATGACCCTGGGCAACATCGGGTGCAAATTCCTGCACTGTCTGCCCGCCACCAGAGGCGAGGACGTCACCGACGAGGTGGCCGACTCCGCTTCTTCCCTGTG
>CAZLIJ010000194.1:0-3366 GCA_964559305.1 uncultured Oscillospiraceae bacterium
CAAACGATATCGAAGCCACGGCTTCCGGCACGCTTTTGAAGATAATAGCTCAGGCCGGAGATCCCGTGCCGGTGCTGGCCCCCATAGCCTTCATCGGCGAGCCGGGCGAGAAGATAGACCTGCCTGAAGCCTCCGCACCCGCCGCCTCCCCCGCGGCCGGCGCGGCTCCGGCCGCTGCCGCCGAGGGCGGCAGTGTGCTGGTAATCGGCGGCGGCCCCGGCGGCTATGTGGCCGCCATAAGAGCGGCCCAGCTGGGCGGCAAGGTCACGCTGGTGGAAAAGGGCGAAATGGGCGGCACCTGCTTAAACCGCGGCTGTATGCCCACCAAGGCCATGCTCCACGCGGCGGATACATATGACGAGGCCGTTCATTCCGACGCCATAGGCATCATCGGCAGGGATGTGGAGATAGACTGGACCAAGGTACAGGCCTATCGCGCCTACACTGTTGAAAAGCTCACCAGCGGCGTGCGCGCCCTGATGAAAGCCAACAAGATAAAAGTGGTGGAGGGCGAAGCCAAATTCACCGGCCCCAGGACCGTCACCGCCGGCGGCCAGACCATCACCGCAGACAAGGTCATCATCGCCGCCGGTTCCTATCCCATCATGCCGCCTATCCCCGGCGTGAAGGATTCCAAAGCCTGCATAGATTCCACCCAGTGCCTGAGCCTTGACCACATCCCGGAAAGCCTGCTGGTCATCGGCGGCGGCGTCATCGGTCTGGAGCTGGGCAGCGCGTATCTGAAGTTCGGCACCAAGGTCACGGTCATCGAAATGCTGCCCAGGCTTCTGCCCCTTATGGACGGCGAGCTCACCGGCATGGTGCAGGCCCAGCTGCAGAATATGGGTCTTGACATCCACACCTCCAGCTCTGTGGAGTCCGTGAAGGACACCGCAAAGGGCGCCTCCGTCAAGGTTAAGCTCCCCGACGGCGAAAAGACCTTTGACGTGGAAAAAGTTCTGGTGTGCGTGGGCCGCGGCCCCAACACCGCCGCTCTTGATCTGGGCAAGGCCGGTGTGAAAGAGGAAAAGGGCTTCATCGTCACTAACGACAAAATGGAGACCAGCGTGCCGGGCGTGTACGCCATCGGCGACTGCAACGGCAAGCTGATGCTGGCTCATGCGGCTATGGCCATGGGCGAAGTGGCCGCGGAAAACGCCATGGGCGGAGACCGTGAGTTCCACGCCTCTGAAAGCCCCTCCTGCGCCTATGTAGGCCCCGAATTCGGCGGCGTAGGCTTTACCGAGGAGCAGCTCAAGGAGCAGCATATTGACTACAAGGTCGGCAAATTCCCCACCGTTGCCAACGGCAGAAGCCTTGTCATGGGCCATACCGACGGCATGGTGAAGGTGCTGGCCGGAGCCAAGTACGGCGAGATTCTGGGCGTGCATATTCTGGCCCCCAGAGCTAACGACCTCATCGAGGAAGCGGCGCTGGCAATAAAGATGGAAGCCACTCTTGACGAGCTTGACCAGACAATTTACTGCCATCCCACCGTGTCCGAGGCCGTTCACGAGGCTGCTCTGGCCGCTGACAAAAAAGCCATCCATATCCCCAACAAAAAGTAAGGAGGATATCCCCATGCTTCAGGCTGCTTTTATATTTATTGCCCCCGGCGCAGATCCCAAAACCGATCGCAACACGGTCAAGACCCCCTCTGTCTGCCTGACAGCCATAGGCGTGTCGACCTATGCCGAGGGCGCGGCGGCGGCGAAGGAAATGGCCGACGCGGGCTGCGGCGCCATTGAGCTGTGCGGCGGCTTTGGGATAAGGGGCACCTATCTTGTGGAGCAGGCCGTGGCCGGCAAAGCCAGAATCGGCGCCGTCCGCTTCGATCTTCATCCCGGTCTTGACAACAAGTCCGGCGACGAATTGTTCTGATTCCTCCCATCATCTCTTCATAATTTTCCCCGCGGAAAGTCCCGGCCATCTGGCCGGGACTTTCATTGTTTTTGAAGGCGGAAGGTGATAAAATAAATGAGAAAAAACTCGCTCATTTCGTTCCTGATAAGAGAGGAAACAGCCATACGCCGCCGCTATAATAGCTTTGGAAGGTGAGAGAAATGGAAATCATAGATGCTTTCAACAGCGCCCTGGACTATATTGAGGACAATCTTGATGGGGAAATTGACCTGCGGCGTGCGGCGGGATTGGCAGCCTGCTCCCAGTTCCACTTTCAGCGGATGTTTGCTTACGTCACCGGGGTGTCGCTGACGGAGTACATCCGCCGGCGGCGCATGACAAAGGCTGCGCTGGAGCTTATAGACGGCGGGGAGAAGGTCATAGATCTGGCTCTTAAATACGGTTATGAATCCCCCACGGCTTTTAACCGGGCCTTTAAAAGCGTTCACGGCGTGGCTCCCAGCGCGGCAAAAAGCAGGGGCATCGGTCTGACGGCGTTTCCGCGGCTCACCTTTACTATATCCGTAAAAGGAGAAGAAGCCATGAATTACAAGATCGAGAAAAAAGAGGGCTTTCGTGTGGTGGGCTTTCACACCACGGTGCCGGCCGACATGGAGGAGAGCTTCGCTCAGGTGCCGAAGTTCTGGGACGAGTGCGAAGGAAGAATGGATGAGCTTTCCGCTCTGCCCGCGGGCAGAGGCCCCGGGGGAATTTTGGGCATATGCGCCGACGGGGAGGATAAATGCGAATATTATATCGCCGCCGCCAGCGACGCGCCCGTGCCCCAGGGCATGAAGGCGCTGGATATTCCGGGGAGCACATGGGCTGTATTTGAATGCGTGGGCGCCATGCCGGGCTCCATTCAGAATATGCAAAAGCGCATACTGACCGAGTGGCTGCCCGGCTCCGGCTATGAGCTTGGCTGCGCGCCGGATATCGAGGTCTATGCCCCGGGCGACCAGTCCTCCCCGGACTACCGCTGCCAGACCTGGCTGCCCATAAGAAAAAAGTGATGTAAAAAAGCTCCCGAGAGGGAGCTTTTTTACATCACAAACAGCATTATCATGGAATATGCCGCGAACATCTGGGCGCAGTAGTACAGGATATAGGTCATCCTGACACGGTCATAGCTGTGCCGGGAGCCGAAGGCTTCGGCGTAGAAAAGACTGGCGCTCAGGGAGAGAAAAACTCCGCCCACGGCGAATAATACCGTGCCGGGGCTAAGGGCATATACGGCGGCTCCCGCCGCGCACCCGCCGGTGAAGAGCGCCGCGGCGTCATAGAATAGCCACCACCAGAACGGTCCGGGAGACTTGAATTTTTGCTTTTTAATGTATATCAGGGACAGCACAAGACCCACAACAAGGTATGGCCCGGCTATATATATAATTGCAAGATAATCTATTAAAACTTATATCCCAATGTAACTAATCCTCTGAAAGAATTGTTATTAAGCTCGAATGG
>CAZLIJ010000195.1:0-3350 GCA_964559305.1 uncultured Oscillospiraceae bacterium
TCCATACTGTTTAGCGTGCCGTTTATGGCGGTATCGAAGGCCTTACTGGTCAGGGAATAGCCATCGCAGCGCACAAAGCGGGGGCCGTGCAGCTCCCAGGTGAAGCCGTCGTGAGCGTTCACAACGCCGAATTCCCCGGCCTTGACGATCTCGCAGTCCTCCTCGTGATAAAGGAGCCGGCCTATGACGGTGTGCTGGGACACGATGGTGTGAAGCCTGGGCTTCAGGCGCAGATATTCCGCTGTCTGGGACACGTCCCGGCGAAAGCCGGGGCCGTCGTTATTATAGATGGCGACAATGCGATCCTGCACCTCCGGCGGCATTTTCATAGCGGCGTATACCGCCAGATTGCCGCCCTTGGAATGGCCGCCCACGATAAGGGGGCCGGTGCTTTTTTTGCTCTCGTTCCAGAGATACGCCGCGGCGTCCTTCTGGGCGGGAACCATATCCTCCACGCTCAGGAGAAAGTCCTCTTTCCACGACACTATGGTGTCGCCGGTGCCGCGAAAGGTGACAAACCGCGTGCCGTCCGGCAGCAGCACGGTCAGCGCGGAGAACTGCTCCTCACGAACCATGTCGATTTTGTTTACATAATCGCATATTTTCAGTTTGCCGAACCGCTGGGTATGAGGCAGGCGGTAGAGCACCTGAATGAGATAATCGGAGCTGAGAGGACCCAGCGCGGTCTCCGGCTCATCGTCGCCCAGCGACTGCATATATTGCCATATGGCGTCGGACATGAGCACTTCGCCGTTCTCCGGGACAATGCCTGAATAATCGGGACAGCCGACCTTGCAGAGTATGTAGTTATCAACCTCGTTAAGGGGCGCGTTATCGAAAGTAAGGTCGCCGCGCCAGTCCAGATAATCGAGATAATCCGACATAAAGATCTCCCTTTTCATAAAGATATTTGTAGTGCAATAATAGCATATTCTCACCCCGGCGTAAAGAGTATATCCCTGTTGCCGGGAGCGGCAAAGGGGTATATAATAAACGCCATATGAGAAAAGGGAAGCGTGTGGATATGGGAAAGTTTATTATACTCATCGGCAACTACGGCAGCGGCAAGACCGAGATCGCCATGAATCTGGTGGTGAACTCAGCGGAAAAGGGCCTGAAGACCCAGGTGATCGATCTGGACAAGGTCAACGACTATTTCCGCCTGTCAGACAGGGTGGAGCTGCTGCACGAAAAAAAGATAGATGTGGTGTCGCCCACCTACGCCGGCAGGGGAGTGACGCCGGTGAATATGTCTGCGGCGGTGGCTTCCGCCTTCGCGGGGGACTGGGACATGGTGGTGTTCGATGTTGGCGGCGACGCCGCCGGCGCGGCCTCACTGGGGCGCTATCATCAGGACTTTGCCGCCCTTGAGCCGGGACAGCTGGAGGTTTACGACATCGTGAACGTATTCAGGCCCATGTCGTCCACTCCCGAAGGCATAATTAAGCTCATGGGGGAGATGGAGGGCTTTGCCCGCCAGAAGGTGACAGGGTTTATAAATAATTCCAACCTTCTTACTATGGCCGGTACCGACGATCTGCGCCGGGGCTATGATGTTATAAAGGCGGCGTCGGATATGACGGGCCTGCCGGTGGTGCATACCACGGCCCGGCCTGAATTCTTAAAGGAGTTCCTCGCCGACGGACGGGACCCCAAATACATAGGCGAGCCCATCGGACTTAAGACCTATATGCACCGCAGCTGGGAGGCCTACACAAAAAACGGCTTCTGAACGGCAAAAAACACCCCGGAATTTTGAAATGATTTTCAAAATTCCGGGGTGTTTTCAATTTTACCCTTTTCAGGCAACGCGTCTTATACTGGCGACGCGGCCGGAGTATGACGCGGAGCTGAGCTCCGTAACGATTACACCGGTTGAAGAATTGCAGGCGTGGACGAACTTGCCGCCCCCTATGTATATGCCCACATGCCCCACATATCCGCCGCTGGCGAAACAGATGATATCGCCGGGCTGTATGTTGGCCGCTGCTACCTGCGTGCCGTTCTGGGACTGCTGGGCGGCTGTGCGGTCAAGAGAGTAGCCGTAAAGGCTGTAAACATACTTGACAAAGCCGGAACAGTCGAAGCCGGAAGGGGAGGAGCCGCCGTATACATACGGGTAGCCCACATACTGCAAAGCGGATGTGGCTATCTGCTGCCCTACGGATACCTTGGCCACAGCGGCGGGCTTTGTGAAGGTAACATAGTCGCCGCAGACATAGCCTGCCACGCCGGAGAGAGTCACCTTGTACCAGGAGCCGGAAACACCGGTGACGGACATTGAAGCGCCCGTGTTATATGTGCCCAGGATCTTGGACGAGGTGGAAGGGCCGGAACGGAGCCTGACGCCCGTGCCGTTGATGTATGCCGTGCCGAAGGATGCGCTGATGGAGTCGACACGGTTAAGGTACTGCGCGGCAATATAGCCTTCGCTGCCCTTGTAGATGACCTTGTACCAGTCGCTGCTGGCCTTGGCCTCCACCACTACCGGGGCTCCGTCGTAGGTGACTGCTTTCACGGCGCTGTTTGTTGAAGCGCCTGAGCGGAAGTTGACGGATGAGCCGTTGACGGTCGCCGCTCCGGAACATGCGGCGTTTGCCGGGATCGTCATCATAACGCATATAAGCATCGTGACGACGGCGATGGTGAGGGATCGTCTGTGCATCGAAAAACCAAGTCCTTTGCTGAAGATTACCTGGAGGACAAGGCCCGATCCAGCCAGATTGACGCAATATCCATGGCGTCGTAAAGGCTGTCCTTTTCGCTTTTCTTAACTACTCTGTCCCTTGACTTGACATCAGGGTCTGTCAGTTGCAGCTGAATGGATACCTTTGTCGCCACGTCCATGTCCTTGACCTTCTTCGTGTCAAGGATTTGCAGCATGATTATATATTTGTCAGCCATGCTGCCATAGTAAATGATATTGTCTTTCCGCTGAAGCGGATGACCTTTATATTCCAGAATATCGGGATCTGCCAATGGGAACACCTCCGTGGTTGTTACTATACTGTAACATATTTTTACTCTTATGTCAACCCGGGGCGGTTATTACGTCGAATCCTGTTGAATTCTCAGTTAAAAACGCCCGCGATGCTGTTGATGATATCATTGATAGACTGGCTGGTGGAAGGGCTGGGATTTCCTGAAGTCGCGGGGGATTCGGACGCGTTGGGATCGTCGGTCTCCTCGGGTTCGGGATGGAGCAGTTCCTCCATTTCCTCTCTTGTGCCGAAGATGCCGGTGGGTGCGCCCAGAGAGGCTGTGGGGAAGGATTTGTAAGTCATACCGCCGCTGACGGAGCTCATGACCTTTTGCCAGATCTGGGCTGCCGGGTTGCCGTTGAAGGACAT
>CAZLIJ010000196.1:0-3337 GCA_964559305.1 uncultured Oscillospiraceae bacterium
AAATTGCTATGATCGGTTCCGGCGCTGCCGGCAGCGTTTTTGCTTCATACCTGCGTCTGGGCGGCGCGGATATGTATCTTGTGGATCTTAATAAGGCTCACATGGACAAGGTCGCCGCGGACGGCATGGTTTTCCGCACTCCCGAGGGTGAGTTTCACCCCACCGGCTTCCATACCGCCGCCTCCGCCGCGGAGACAGGCATAATGGACGCTGTGATAATCATGGTCAAATCCACCCAGACCGCCGCCGTCATGCCCTCTGTCATGCCCTGTGTGGGGCCGGACACCGTGGTGGTGACGCTGCAGAACGGCCTTGGCAACGGCGACGCGCTGGCGGAATTTGTGCCTAAAGACCGCATCGTCTGCGGCAACGGCGTTATGGGCACCGAGCTGCCCGCCCCCGGCGTGTGCGTGGCAAAGCCGGAAAAGGGCGTGTGTATGCAGTTTGGTATGCTGGCCCCCAGCGAGGTTTCCTATAAGGTGTGTATGTATCTTAAAGAAGCCTTCACCGCCGGCGGCTGCCCGACCATGTACTATGACGATATCCAGCCCTTTATCTGGAAAAAAGCCATTTCCAACAGCGGCTTCAACCCTGTCTCCACCATTCTGCGCCTGAAAATGGGCATAGTGGGCACAGACGATGACGGCGCGTGGCTTGTCTGGCAGATATGGAAAGAGGGCTGCGAGGTGGCCAAGGCCGCCGGAGTCCGTGATCTCTGGCCGGAGATGGTGGAGGAAATGCCCAAGCTGGTGGCTCATCTGGGGGATTATTATCCCTCCATGGCTCAGGACGCCCTTATGTTCAAGCGCCCCACCGAGATCACCACACTCAACGCGAAGATCGCGGAGTATGGCGAAAAATACGGCGTTCCCACTCCTGTGAACACCGTGGTTTCCCATATCATGCTGGCCATTCAGGCTCATTACGACCAGCAGTATCAGTAAAATCAGCAATCATCAAATTTATATATTGACAAGGAGTAATTACTATGAAAATTGCTATGTATGGTTCAGGCGCGGCAGGCAGCGTATTTGCGTCTTATCTGCGCAACGGCGGAGCGGACATGATACTTATCGACCGCTATAAGGAGCATATGGACAAAGTCGCCAAGGACGGCATGAAGTTCACCATCCACGAAGTTGAAAACGGCAAGTATGTGGACAAGGAAAAAGTTCTCACCGGCTGGAGAACCTACACCGGCGCGGCTGACGCCGCCGCCAAAGAGGGCAAAGTCGACGTCATCATATTCATGACCAAGGCGACCCAGCTTCTTCAGGCCATTCAGGACGCGCAGCCTGTCTGCGGCCCCGACACCGTAGCCGTCACTCTTATCAACGGTCTGGGCAACGACGACAACCTGTTTAAGACCTTCCCCAAGGATCACTGCCTTGTGGGTTCCGGCGTTTTGGGCACTGCTCTGCCTGAGCCGGGCCACTGCGTATCCACCCCTGCCGGCGGCGTACAGATGAACTTCGGCGGCGCTGTCCGCTCCGAAGCCACCGACAAAGCCTGCGAGGCGCTGCTGAAATACTTCCGCGACGGCGGCTGCGACGCATATTGGCGCAAGGACGATATCTACACCTATATCTGGAAGAAAGTCACCGTCAACTGCACTGTCAATACCGTGTGCGCGGTGCTTCGTCTGAAGGTTGGCGAGGTGGAGGCCGATCCCAATGGTCAGGCTCTGTTCCATCAGGTCATCCGCGAGTGCTGCGCCGTGGCCACCGCCAAGGGCGTTCCCATGAATGCGGACGAATTCATCGCCCACGACCATGAGGATATAGTCACCAACATCGCCGACTATTACCCCTCCATGTGCCAGGACGCTTTGATGCACAAGCGCCAGACCGAGATAGATGTGCTCAACGGCAAGATCGCCGAGTACGGCGAGGAGCTGGGTATCCCCACTCCCACCTGCTCCGTCCTGTCCCAGTGCATCCGCTGCATCCAGAACAACTACGACAACCAGTATTTCCAGAAGTAATACTTGATTAAAATATGCAAAAGATGCTCCGGTTTAATAACCGGAGCATCTTTTTGCTTTGCTCAGGGGATTCATCTTATCTCGAGCACCTTGTAATCCTGCGCCTCAACGGCACTTCTCAAGACGCTGTCCTCAACCGCTGCCGACAGGGTGACGACTGCGGTTCCGGCTGTGTGGGACACCTGGGCCGACTGAACGTTTTCCAGAGCCTCCAGCGCCTTTTTTACCCGCGCTTCGCAGTGGGCGCACATCATGCCCTCAATAACAAGCGTTTTTTCCATAGCTTTTTTACTCCTTTTTACTTTGGTTTTGTGATCGTGTGCGGGATTATATATATCCACCAGATTCAGTCTGAGCGCGTTCATGACCACGCAAAAGCTGGAAAGGCTCATGGCCAGCGCGCCGAACATGGGGCTGAGCTTTATGCCGAAGGCAGGAAACCATACGCCTGCCGCCAGCGGGATGCCGATAATGTTATAGAAGAACGCCCAAAAGAGGTTTTCATGAATGTTTCTCAGCACCGCTCTGCTCAGGCGTATTGCCGCGGGAACATCGGTGAGCCGGCTTTTCATCAGCACCACATCAGCGGCGTCTATGGCCACATCCGTGCCGGCTCCGATGGCTATGCCTGTGTCGGCCCGGGTCAGTGCGGGCGCGTCGTTTATACCGTCGCCCACCATAGCCACCGCGCCGGCTCCGGCCAGACGGCGCACGGCGCTCTCCTTGCCCTGAGGCAGCACGTCTGACACCACATCATCCAGACCCGCCTGCCGCCCTATGGCCTTTGCCGTAAGGGCGTTGTCGCCGGTGAGCATCACTACCCGCACACCCATATTTTTCAGCTGCTCCACTGCCTGCGGGCTTTCCGCCTTTATGGTGTCCGCCACGGCTATAATGCCCAGCAGCCGGCCCTCCTCGGCAAAATACAGCGGAGTTTTGCCCTGAGCGGCCAACTCGCTTGCTTTTTCAACGACGGCCTCATCTATGTCCACATAAGCCCCGATGAAATCCAGCTTGCCGCCCCAGATAGTTCTGCCGCCCACGCTGCCGGTAAGGCCGCTGCCGGCCACGGCTTTGAATCCGGCGGCTTTGGGCGCGCTGATGCCTTTTTCTTTTCCGTATTGGGTTATGGCTTTTGCCAGCGGATGCTCGCTCATGACTTCAAGGGCAAGGGCGGCGGAGAAAAGCGCACTCTCGTCTATGCCATTTGCCGGCAGCACGTCCGTAACGGCGGGTCTGCCCTCAGTCACCGTGCCGGTCTTGTCCAGCGCCACGATCTCCGTGCGGCCGGTCTTTTCAAGGGAAACGGCTGTCTTGAACAGTATGCCCCGCTTCGCCCCCACGCCGGAGCCC
>CAZLIJ010000197.1:0-2469 GCA_964559305.1 uncultured Oscillospiraceae bacterium
CAAGTGATCATAAGATAAAATGAAATTTCCCGCCGGAACTTCCGGCGGGAAATTTTTTCATAAAAATGCCTCCCCGGAAATAATCCGGGGAGGCAGATGTTTAGCTGCTCATTATCTTGGCTTTGCTTATGCCTTTCTTTACGTGCTTCATAATTGGGTTCGCTACCAGTCTGAGCAGGAATGCCAGCGGCAGACATACAAGCGGGAATATCATCAGCTTCAAAAGGCAGATGAGATAGGTGTGGTCGTACATACCGCCGATGGTTTCTTTCAGCGCGTTCATACCATATCTGAAAGGCATAAAGGCGTAAAGGTCCTGGAATATCTTGGGCAAAACTTCCACAGGGTATGTACCGCCAGAGCCGCCAACCTGAATACACATCATAATTACCGATACGGCAAGGCCTGCCACGTCGAAGGCAAAGACAAGGCAGAAATTCAGGAAGGTGATTACAAAGTCCGTGACGAACAGTGCCAGCATATATAAGAACGGGTGGTAACACTGTACGCCCAGATAAAACAGGTTTCCAAGCCCAGTCACCAAAGCCGTCAGCTGTCCTATGCAGAATACAATAAAGTATCTGCCCCAGAAGCCCTCCCACCTGGTCAGCGTGGGAATATCGCCGGCAGGCTTGATCTCAGGCTTGATGATGACCACATTGAAAAGTCCGCCCACCCAAAGAGACAGAATGGTATAGAAGGGAGAAGCGGCGGAGCCATAGTCCTTTATGGCAAACAGCTGTACGGTTTCAAGGTTGACAGGGGAGGAGAGATAGTCCACCAGCGCGCCGCTGTCAAGCTCCAGCGCATCCATAAGCTGTTTGTAGTTGTCGCTGTTGCGGAAATCGGAAATGGCGCTGTTGAGATTCTGAACTATACCCATAAGATCGCTTAGATTGCTTCTTGTACCCTGGAGACTGCTGCGGCATTGAGCATTGGCGTTGGAATAGGCATTAAGCGTATCAGAGGCGGCGGAAATATCTTCACTTGTCATTCCCGTCAGAGTCTGAAGATTTGACACGGTGTCCTGGAGGGAATCTATTGCTCTTGCCAGATTTGTGCCGATCTGGGAGCTCTGGGCGAGAGCGTCCATATTATTTACAGAGGATATTATCTGCTTTCTTGTATCACGGTAAAGGGAGTTTAGAGCGTCATAGTCCTGCTGGGTTATGCCGTTTTGACCCATAGCCTGAGAAGCGGATACTATCGTGCTGGGATCAACACCCAAAGCGGCGTTGATGGAATTAAGGTCATAGAAGGTCTGACCCACAGAGTTGTCAAGGCTTTCAAGGCTTTTCTTTATCTGGGCGGAGGTATTTTTTAATGCGTCGTCCATATAAATGACGTCTTCTTTGCCAGTGGTCAGCCTGTCCTGAGTGTTGGACAGCGCGTTTTGCGTACTGGTCAGCATATTATTAACATTTGGCAGTACGCCGGAAGCCGCGTTCATTATTGAAGCCGCGGAATCGGATACCGCTATCATGGAATCTACGATTGAAATGGCGGATTTGAGATTGGACTCCATGGTATCAAGACCGCCTGTCAGGCCATCCATTATATCGTCCACTGTTATGCCGGAGCTGTTAATGATGCTGCCGATATTGGTCAGCTTTTCAGCCAGCGTAGTGACAAAGGTGGCGTTGACAGTTTCCTGAACGGTGCTTTTTGCCTTCTGAGTTATTTTCGGCGCGATAATATTCTTTTTCTCGTTTTCGTAATAAACGATATGGGGCTTGTCGTATTTGCCGTGGATAAAGCCCATCAGATCCTGCGTAAAGCTTTCAGGCACGATAAGGGCCGCATAGTACTTGCCGCTGTAAACGCCGTCCAGTGCCTCATCCTGAGTGTCCGGGAACTGCCAGCCTATGGTTTTGTTTGATTTGAGCCCTTCCAGCACGGAGTCACCCACATTGAGATTAAGACCAAGCATATCGTAGCCCTCGTCCACCGAGACAACGGCTATCTTAATGTTCTTTGTGGAATCCGGGCCGTAGGGATCCCAGTTGGAAATGATGTTGAACCAGGAATAAAGGCAGGGCAGAAGCGCCAGACCCATTATGATGATGAATCCGACCACGCTGGTGCCTATCCGCCTGAAATCGGAGCGGATAACGGCGCCTATATTGTATAGTGTTTTACGTATCGTTTTCATATCTGACGTTCCAGTTCCTTACTGCGGTTTATAATCTGGTTTCCTCAAAATCATCGCTGTTTTCCTCAGGGTCCTCGGGGAGATCGTAATCCATATCGTCGGAGCTGTGATATTCCGATAGAATATCATCCACAGTGAGATTTGAATCACTGAGAGAATACGCATCATCGGATTCTCCGCCCACGTCGTCAGCCGCCTGACCATCGGTAAGCGAGGGGCATTCTTTTACCGGCGGCTGTGCAGCGGGCTCAGCAGCCGGCTCATCGTCAGAATCGTCAAGCAGAGTGGCTATACTGTCCATGTCGTCGTCAATATCA
>CAZLIJ010000197.1:2479-3319 GCA_964559305.1 uncultured Oscillospiraceae bacterium
TCTGTATAACAGGCTCCGGCGCGGTATCATCTGACGGCTGATCGTAATCCTCGTCCTCCTCCGCCTGAATGACAGATTCGTCATCCGCGTAATCGCACGGCAGAGTATCGTAATCGTCGGCGCTCAGGCCGCCGGAATCAAAACTGTCGGCATCGTATGAAAAGGAGATATCATCCTCGCTGAGTTCTTCAACAGGGGAATCGCCGGTATCGTATTCTGCGGCGTCCAGATCACCGGCAGCCTGCTCAAAGCCGAATTTGAAGGGGAGCTTACGCTCCTCGCGCATCAGCAGCTCGTGCAGCGCGCTGCGGTTGCTCTCAATATTTTCCTGTATCATGCTGGTGGCCTGCACGCCTTCGTTATCGGTTGCGGCGTTGATCTTGGCCTGCAGCTTGTAGTCCGAGTATTCCACGATCACCAGATAAACGGCGATGATAAACATGGACACTATCCACAATATAAGAAATACGGTTTTTGAGCTTTTGGTGAAAAACAGCAGCAGCAGAAAAATGGTTGGTACTATAAGAATACTTCTGAAACCGACCTTGATATTGTGCAGATTCTGCTTGTGCATCAATTCCATCTGCTCTATCAGACCGCGGTATAATTCTTCATAATGAACCTGCTCGTCCGTGGAAATCATCTCCTTTCCCGGTAATCCGGAGAATTTACATCATTTCGGTATCTTTGGCCTTCTCTTCGATGTATTCGGTAATGCCCATAAAGGGCTTTCTGATAACAAGCCCGATGAAAAGACCGGCCGCGGCAAACACCAGCAATTCAAGCAGATATTTCACATAGTCCATGCCGTACATACCGGCAATGCACTCCCGCATGGCG
>CAZLIJ010000198.1:0-2019 GCA_964559305.1 uncultured Oscillospiraceae bacterium
CACCGAAAAGGCCCAGAGCCTGCTTGACAAGGCGGGCTGGAAGGATTCCGACGGCGACGGCGTGCGGGATAAAAACGGCGCAAAGCTGGCCTTCACCCTGACCGCGCCCGTGGACGACGAGGTGCGGGTCAATATAGCAAACTATCTGGCCTCGGAATGGAAAAAGATCGGCATAGACTGCAAGGTGGACGCCCTGGGCTGGGACGCCATAGACATTACAAAGTGTGAAGCCTTTGTGCTGGGCTGGGGCAGCCCCTTTGACGCCGACAACGACACCTACCGGCTTTTCACCACCGACGCCAGCGCAAACTACGGCTCTTACAGCGACTCCGCCGTTGACAGCGCCCTTACGAAGGCCCGCATCACCGCCGACGACGCCGCCCGGGGCGCGGCCTACGGTGAGTTCCAGACGGCCCTGGCCGCGGATCCGGCCTACGATTTCATATGCTATCTCACGGCGCTTTACGGCGCAAACACCAGAGTTTCCGGCATAAACGTCAATAAGACCCTGGGCCACCACGGCGCCGGCGTTTTCTGGAACGTTGAAGACTGGGAATTGAAATAAAATAAGGGCGTGTGCCTGAAAATATGACAAAATACATAGCAAAACGCATTTTACAAAGCGTGATAGTACTTTTTATAATGAGCGTGATAGCCTTTGCTCTCATAAACGCGGCGCCGGGTGAACCGGCCGCCGCGATTTATGGGGGGCAGATGGACAGGCTTACCCAGGCCGAGCGGGAGCGGATAAACACCAATCTTGGTCTTGATAAGCCCCTTGTGACCCGCTATGCCAACTGGCTTACTGAGATGCTGGGCGGCAGAATGGGTTACTCCTATGCCAGCGGCCAGAGCGTGAACGACATCATAGCGGCGCGTATGCCAAATACGCTGCTGCTTTTCGTCGTTTCTTTTGCCATGACTGTGTTTATATCCATGGCCGTGGGCCTGTGGGCCGGACTGCACCCCAACACCCATCTGGACAGGGCCATAACCATAACAAGCATCACCCTGAACGGCATACCCAGCGTGCTGGTGGCCATCGCCCTTATTTTCGTTTTCTCCGTTTCTCTGGGCTGGCTGCCGTCGTCGGGGGCGTCGTCCCTTTTTGCCGCCTCCCCGGGGGACAGGGCAACGCATCTGGTGCTGCCGGTGATTACGATAATCCTCAGCCATGTGGGCTCGTTTTCCCGCTTTATTCAGGAGGGGATGAAAACTGAGCTGAAAAGCTACTACGTCAATGTGGCTCTGGCAAATCACGCCTCTAAAAGCGATATATACCGGGGCGCCATGAAAAACGCGCTGGTGCCCTTCGTCAATTACGCCGGCACCCATGTGCCCTCGTTTTTTTCCGGCTTCGTGGTGGTGGAGACCGTCTTTGCCTACCCGGGCATCGGCAATATGATAGTTGGCGCCATTCCCGTGAAGGATTACCCGGTGCTGATGGGCGGCATCCTGATAACCGGCGTGGTGGTCATTGTTTCCATGCTGGCCGTGGATATGATAGACCTGGCCCTCAATCCCAGACTGAGAAAGTCGGTGATAAAGTGACTGAGACGAAAAAAGCCAACAGGAAAAACAGGGTTTGGATAATCATACTGGCCGTGATAGTTGTGCTGTGCGTCCTCTCGCCGCTGTTCACCACCTATTCGCCCACGGATGTGGACCTGCACAGCGTGCTGCAAAAGCCCGGCGGGGAGCATATACTGGGAACAGACAGCATAGGCCGGGATATTTTGTCCCGCACCCTTTACGGGGGCATGGTGTCTTTGGGCGTGGCCGCCGCTTCCACCATATGCGGCCTTGCCATCGGCCTTTTGTACGGCGGCGTCAGCGGCTATGTGGGCGGCAGGACCGACAATGTGATGATGCGCTTTGTGGATGTGGTTTACAGCATTCCGTCCACGATAATCGTGCTGGCCTTTCAGATGGTGTTTCCCAACAAGGTGCTGGGGCTTGTGATAATCATGAGCCTTACAAGCTGGATGACCATGGCCAGAGTGATAAGAGCAAACTTCA
>CAZLIJ010000198.1:2029-3318 GCA_964559305.1 uncultured Oscillospiraceae bacterium
GTACCCCGGCGGGTGATAATATTCAAGCACATGACACGCAACAGCCTTTCTGATATAATCATCATCGCCACCTTTACCTTTGCCAGCGCCATTGTCACCGAGACCGCCCTGAGCTATCTTGGCGTGGGCATACCCATCGGAACGCCGTCCTGGGGCAATATGATAAGCAACGCCCAGAACTATATCCTCACGGGGAAATGGTGGGTGGCGCTGTTCCCGGGAGTCATGATAATTCTCAGCTCCCTTTGCGTCAATTTTACCGGGGAGTATCTGAAAAACAAATACGTTGCCTGACGCCGGCCGGCACTTAAAAGACTATTCGGCTCCCTCCCTCAGGCCGGGAGGCCCGGGGAAAAAAGGAAGGAAAGCAGAAAATGGATGACAGCGCGATAAAAAGAAATATTACAGGGCTGTGGAACAGAGAGTATTCAAATTACGACAACTGCTATGCCCACGGTCTTAAAAGCGACAGGGAAAAGCGGGAGTGGCTGAAGCTGCTGGACTCGCTTGTGGTGAAAAAGCCCAGTCTGGTGCTGGACGTGGGCGCGGGCACGGGCTTTGTAAGCCTGCTTTTGGCAGAGCTGGGACATAAGTGCCGGGGTCTTGACCTTTCGGAAAATATGCTGTCCGTAGCCCGGGAAAAGGCGGAGAAGGCGGGCTTCACAAGCCTGAGCTTCGACGTGGGCGACGCGGAAAATACCGGCGAGCCGTCGGGGCGTTACGACGTGGTGATAAACCGGCATCTGGTGTGGACACTGCCCCATCCGGAAGCGGCTATCCAGGACTGGAAGCGGGTGCTCAAGCCCGGCGGACAGCTTATTATTCTGGAGGGCAACTGGCACTACAACCGGCCCATAGACAAAATTCAGGTCTTTCTGGGCCGCTGCCTTTTGAGCATACAGGAAAAGCGCAACGCTTTTCATAACGACGGGGACTATGACGCCGCCACCAAGGAGGCGCTGCCCATGCTGAAAAGCAAAAACGCCCGCCGTCTTTCCCAGATGGTGTCCGACGCGGGCTTTGATGTCACCGTGATACCCCTGAAAGCGGTGGACAGGGCGGAAAAGCGCGCCATGCCGCTGGCCTACCGGCTGATGAATCCCCACAAAAGAATGGCCGTGGTGGGCGTGAAAAGTCTGAGCGATGAGTGAAGCCATACTTGAAGTTTCCCGGCTCAGTCTCGCGATAGACGGCAGGGAGATAATCCACGACATATCCTTTACGGCGGAGGCAGGCAGAGTGACCTGCCTTGTGGGGGAGAGCGGCAGCGGAAAAAGCCTGACCATATC
>CAZLIJ010000199.1:0-3315 GCA_964559305.1 uncultured Oscillospiraceae bacterium
TGAGCAGGTCGCCGCACCCTACGGTGCTGGCGGGGATTACGCTGTCCGCTTTTGTCCTCTGCCCTTGACAAGAAGTTCGACAGCTTTTTTATTTCGGCTGAGTTTTCAAAGCCGCACCGGCAGCGGCTCCCCGGCGGTCATGGCGCTTTCCGTGACCCGGCAGGACACCGCCAGCACTCCCACGCCCGCTTCTGCGGCCGCCCGCAGCGCTCTGCCGAACTCCGGGTCGGTGCGGTCGTTTGGCGCAACGTCCGCGCAGCCGGACATCTGCACCACAAAAAGGATATACGCGCCAAAGCCCTCGCGATTTGCCCGCATCAGCTCCCGCAGATGCTTTGCGCCCCTTTCCGTGGGCGCGTCGGGGAAAAAGGCGTGCCCGTCTTTTTCAAGGGTAACGCCCTTGACCTCCACATAGCTTGTCTTTTCGCCCTGCCGGATTCGAAAATCTATCCGTGAGTCCCCGAAAACGCACTCCGGCTTTATTTCAGCGCCGGGGAAAAGCGTCGGCAGATATTCCGCCGCCAGCGCGTTGGGAGCCTGGGAATCCATGTTGATGAGCAGGCCGTTTTTGTACACGGCGACAAGGTCGTAAGCTGTTTTTCTGGCCGGATTCGCGGCTTTTTCCAGCACCACGGCGGCGCCGGGAACAAGAAGCTCCCGGCAGCGGCCAGTATTTTTTACATGGCAGACCGTATCTGTGCCGTCTATGTCCGCGTGGGCTATAAATCTGTTGGGCCGGGATAGACAAATCCCGGGGCATGTGTTATGATATTCCATATTAGATCCTTTGAATTTTATAGGAGGCGGCGCAATGAAAGTTCTTCTTATAAACGGCAGTCCAAACGAAAAGGGCTGCACCTTTAACGCGCTTCAGGAAGTGGAAAAGACCCTGAACGCCCAGGGCGTGGACACGGAGCTTTTCTGGATAGGCAGGGAGCCCATAGCCGGCTGTCTGGGCTGCGACGGCTGCGCCAAAACCCGCCGCTGCGTCACCGACGACGCCGTGAACCGGGCGCTGGAAAAGGCCGGAAAGTGCGACGGCTATGTGCTGGGCTCCCCGGTGCATTACGCGGGCATCGCCGGCAATTTCAAGTCATTTCTGGACAGATTCTTCTGGGTGGGCGGACACGCCCTGAAACCCGGCGCAGCGGTGGTCTCCGCCCGCAGAGCCGGCGCCACGGCCACGCTGGACGGGCTGAACAAGTACTTCACCATCGCCCAGATGCCCGTGGTCTCCTCCCAGTACTGGAACATGGTCCACGGCATGGACGCCCCCGACACAGCCCAGGACGGGGAGGGCCTGCAAACCATGCGCGTGCTGGCCCGCAACATGGCCTGGCTGCTCAAATCCATTCAGGCCGGCAGGGATGCCGGTGTGCCCCTGCCGAAAAAGGAGCCCCGCATAGCCACAAACTTTGTCCGATAGCACATCAAAAACCGGCGGAATTCTTTTCCGCCGGTTTGTTATTTTTCTTCATCAAAAAGGGGCGCCGTGGAGCTGGAAACTATGGCGCCCGTGTCGCCGTCTATGGTATAGTAATACTTTGTGGTGGCGTTGATGAAAAACACATCGTAATTGTGCTGCCCGTCGTCCTTTTCCAGATCGGCGTCCAGCTGGATGACCCAGCGGGCGGGGAAGCCCGCGTCCTTCAGGGCGATCTCTCTGGCCGCGGCCCGGCCTATAAGCTCTTTTTCTTCGGCATTGCCGCAGCCGGCAAGGGCGGCGCACATGGCCGCGCATATCAGTATAAGGGCTGCCGCCCTGTAAATTCTTTTCATAAAACACGCCATCCCGGTTATTTATATCAGTATCAAAAGGCCGCTGTATCAAAAAATTGTATAAAACCGCGGATATATATTTGTGGATTTTTTTGGCTGCGTGAGCTATAATGCTGTCATCCGCGGGAAAGTTCGGCCCCGGCGGGCCGTTAATACATAATAAACGCTTATCACCGCTTTTGTCAACGGTGGGAAGCTTGCAGTGCGGGAAAGGAAAAGCAAAAAAGAAAATGAACAAGTCGAAAATCAAAGCCACTGTTATAATACTGGTGCTGCTGGTGCTGGGCGCGGTCATCGCCGCCATCGCCACCGGCCACAGCATATCAAAGCGCGCCGACGGCTCCCCGTCTGCCTCCCAGTCCGCAGCACCGGAGCAGTCCCAGACGCCGGAGGAATCCGCTCAGCCCACCCCCGCGCCGGAGGAGAGCGCCCAGCCTACTCAGGAGCCTGAGGAATCCGCTCAGCCCTCAAAAACCCCAGCCGTGACCCGCAAGGTGTCCGGCTCCGGCAGCTTCGCTTCCAGTACCGGCACGCCGCTGAATCTGGTGGTGGATTACTCCGCCAAAGCCCTCAGCGACAGCGAGATACAGGTGACTTTTGAGCTATATCTCAACTGCTATACCATCAACGCCACGCCCAAGCCGGGCGGCGCTTCGGTGACGGTGAACGGCAAGACCTACACCATGTCCACCCCCACCATTTCCAGCAGCAGCGCCACGCCCACCGCGGTGAAGCTGTGCTCCACCACCGTGACCATGCCCCTTGCCGCGGGGGAGAGCCTGAACGTGCCGGTAACGGCCTCCTGGGCATTTGGCGGTACATACAGCGATGTGGACCTGAGCACTATCGACGCCGCCGGAACGCTGAGCGTTCAGGGCTGACATTTCGCCCCGTCCATTCCGGCGGGGCGAATTTATTTGTGCATTAATTTCTGTCTAACAACTGCATAATAGACTGTACTCATCAAAATCGGAACTTTTGGGGGTGTTAATATGCGGCTTTTAGTCGTTGAGGACGAAAAAGACCTCAACCGCATCATTTCAAAGACCCTGACCGCCGAGGGCATGAGCGTGGACAGCTGTTTTGACGGCGAGGAGGCCGCGGATTATATCCGGGGCGCGGAATACGACGCCATCGTTATGGACATCTCCATGCCGAAAAAAGACGGGCTTTCCGTTGTGCGGGAAATGCGGGACGCGGGAAACATGACCCCTGTGCTGTTTCTCTCCGCCAGAGACACTGTCAGCGACCGGGTGGCGGGTCTTGACACAGGGGCGGACGACTATCTGGTGAAGCCCTTTGCCTATGACGAGCTGCTGGCCCGGGTGCGGGTGCTCACCCGCAAATATACCGGCAACAAAACCAATGTCTACACCTTGGGCGATCTCACCGTGAACACCGAAGCCCGCTCCGCCCAGCGCAGCGGACGGGAGCTGAGCCTTTCCTCCAAGGAATACGCCCTGCTGGAATACATGATACGCAACAAGGGCGTGGTGCTGTCCCGGGAGAATATCGAAAACAACATCTGGAACTACG
>CAZLIJ010000200.1:0-3297 GCA_964559305.1 uncultured Oscillospiraceae bacterium
GAACGCAGCCGCTCAGAAGGCTGAGGATAAGAAGAACGCAGCCGCTCAGAAGGCTGAGGATAAGAAGAACGCAGCCGCTCAGAAGGCTCAGAATAAAAAGGATGCCGCACTTTTCAAAACGCAGGCAAAGCGGGGTTTCAAACAGAGTTCCGGCAAGAAAAACGCCCAGTCTCAGCAGGGGCCTAAATTCATATTCACCAGTGCTGACAACAGCGATTCCCATAACAAGGATGATGTCTGAAGCCGGTATCCGGGTTTTGACTCTTACTGTATCCGCCGATTGTTCCGGCCAAACTGTTAAGAGCCTTTTGCTGCATGAATTTCACATGGCCCCGTCACTCATATCCCGCATAAAGCTTCAGCCCGGCGGCATAACCGTAAACGGTCTTTCCGCCCACACCGACCTCAGGGTACGGGCCGGGGATGTTGTGGAAGCCCAGGTATCCGATATAGGCGGCGTGAATCCCGCCCCGCCGGTGAAAACCGGGCTTGAGATACTGTGGGAAGACGAGGATCTGGCGGTATTGAATAAGCCAGCGGGCATGGCTGTGCACGGCGGCGAAGGCGGTGCAACTGTGGCCAACGCTTTGGCGTATCTATGGGGTGCAGATCAGGCCTTTCATCCAGTCAACCGGCTGGACAAGGGCACCTCCGGGCTGATGATAGCGGCAAAAAGCGGCTATATCCACGACCGGCTGCGGCGTATGCTGCACACAGACGGTTTCATCCGGCGCTACATAGCTTTTGCCCAAGGGGAAGATCTCCCCCCGGAAGGCGTCATTGAGCTGCCCATATCGCCTCAGAGTGTGTGCGGCACAAAAAGGGCTGTGGATGAAGCCGGTCTGCCCTCCCGGACCGAATTTAAGGTACTGACCTCCGGCGGCGGACTTACCGAGCTTCTGGTTACACCCCGCACCGGCCGCACCCATCAGATACGGCTGCACTTTTCCGCCACCGGCCATCCGCTGGCCGGTGACGCCCTATATGGTGGAGACTGCGGCCTTATTTCCCGCCCGGCTCTCCATTCCGCAAAAATAGAGCTTGTCCACCCCATTACGGACGCGCTGATACACATCTCGGCCCCCCTGCCGCCGGATATGGCCGCGCTGGAGCGGCGGCTCTGAATTTTTATTGCCCCGCCGACGGCAAAGTGTTATACTGTGCTCTATCATAATTTGCAGTCTCTTTTTTGAAAGTGATGTGACTTTTTCAGATGAAGCGCTATATGACTCCCGCCCGGCTTTTCACTCTGGGTTTTGCTCTTATAATATTGATAGGTGCCGGACTTTTGTGCCTGCCTGCGGCAAACAAGTCCGGGCAGACCATTCCATTTATAAACGCCCTATTCACAGCCGGCTCCGCCACCTGCGTCACGGGTCTTGCGGTATACGATACCTGGAGTCAGTTCACCGTGCTCGGTCAGGTCATCATCATACTGCTCATCCAGCTTGGCGGACTGGGCTTCATGACCTTTGCCATACTGCTGTCCATGGCCTCCGGCCGGCGGATAGGTCTGCGGGAGCGCATAGATATTTCCGAAGCCATCAGCGCGGGCCGTCTGGGAGGCGTGGTAAAGCTGGTGAAGCGCATCCTGCTGGGAACGCTTTTGATCGAGGTCACGGGCGCTGTGCTGCTGAGCATAAGATTCATACCCATATTCGGCGCCGGAACAGGCGTATGGTTCGGGGTGTTCCATTCCATATCCGCTTTTTGCAACGCTGGCTTTGATCTGATGGGCGTTTTGGAGCCCGGCTCGTCGCTGACACATTTTGTGGGCGACCCGCTGGTCAACGTCACCATCATGCTGCTTATCATACTGGGCGGTCTGGGCTTTATCGTGTGGGACGATGTACTGACAAAAAAATTCCGTTTCCGTCAGCTGGCCCTGCACACAAAGATTGTTCTGGCTTTCACTCTGGGCGCAATAATCGTTCCGTCCATACTCTTTGCGCTGACGGAAAACAGCGTCGCCTTTGCCGGCATGAGCGGCGGGGAAAAGGCTCTGGCCTCTGTATTCTGCGCGGTAACCCCCAGAACTGCGGGCTTCAGCACCGTCAACTGTGCCGACTTAAGCTCCGGCGGCGTCACGCTCACCACCCTGCTCATGATGATCGGCGCCGGCTCCGGCTCCACCGGCGGCGGCATGAAGATCACCACCTTCGCGGTGCTGGCGCTTTCCGTGGCGGCCTACTGCCGAAACCGCCGGGACGTGAACGTCATGCAGCGGCGCATAGACGCCACCATCTGCCGCCGGGCCTTTTGCAGTGCGCTTTTATACATAGGCGTGGGCCTGCTGGCAAGCTATGTCATCATGTGCATCCAGCCTCTGGGTGTGAAGGAGGCTCTGTTTGAATGCTTCTCCGCCCTGGGTACCGTGGGTCTTACTCTTGGCGCTACCGCCGGGCTTACCACGGCTTCCAAAATCGTGATAATACTTCTTATGTACGCCGGCAGGATCGGCAGCCTTACGCTGTTCATGGCGGTAACTGATTTCAAAAACGAATCTCTGGCCCGTTATCCGGAAGAACCGGTCATAATAGGCTGAGCGAAAGGAAGGGCAAATATATGTATTCAATGCTTGTTATCGGCCTTGGCCGCTTCGGCACCAATCTGGCGGTGAAGCTTTCCGAGCTGGGCAACGAGGTAATGGCTGTTGATATCGACGAGCAGAAAATTAACAAGATCGCGCCGCTTGTCACCTCCGCCCGGGTGGCGGACTGCATGGATATAGACGTGCTGCGTGCCGTAGGCGCCAAAAACTTTGACGTGTGCTTTGTGTGCATAAGCGACAATTTCCAGTCCTCACTGGAGATAACCTCCCTTCTCAAGGAAGCCGGCGCGCACATGGTAGTGTCCAAGGCGGACAGGGATCTCCACGCCAAATTTCTTTTGAAGATCGGCGCGGACGACATCGTGTTTCCCGAGCGTGACATGGCCCAGCGCACAGCCGTGAAGTATTCCTCCAACGGAGCCATGGAATATATAGAGCTCAGCTCCGAATATGCCATATTCGGTCTGGAGATCCCGAAAAAATGGGCGGGCAAGACCGTGCGCGAGCTGAACATCAGGGACAAATACCACATCAATATAATCGGCAGCAAGGACGGGGACAAGATCATCCCCCTGTGCGACGCGGAATTCCGCTTTGCTCCCGGCGGTCATATTCTGGCCGCGGGCAGCCGTGAGGATATGGCCCGGATAATCGAAAAAAAATATTGAAGCTCATGGAGCGCGGGCGGGATTTTCCCCCCGCGCTTTTTTCTTTGTCAGCGCCGTTGAAAAAGTTCGTCTGATATG
>CAZLIJ010000201.1:0-3291 GCA_964559305.1 uncultured Oscillospiraceae bacterium
GTCAAAACGGACTTTTTCCACAAGGGAAATGGTGTCCTCAAACTCCTCGTCGGTTTCGCCGGGAAAGCCCACTATTATGTCCGTGGTCAGCACAAGATCGGGCATATATTTTCTGGCAAGCGCCGCCTGCGCCAGATATTTTGCGCTGTCGTAATTGCGGTTCATCACCTTCAGCACCCGGTCGCTGCCGGACTGGACGGGCAGGTGGATGTGGTGGGCGCACTTTTCGCACTCCGCCATGGTCTTGAACAGCTTCTCCGTGGCGTCCTTGGGATGGCTTGTCATAAAGCGGATGAGAAAGTCTCCGGGGATGTGGTTTATCATGCGTATTAGATCGGAAAAATCCACGCCGCAGTCAAGATCTTTGCCGTAGGAATTGACATTTTGCCCCAGCAGGGTGATGCCTTTATAGCCCGCCTGCACCAGCCGCTCAGCCTCGGCCACTATGTCCTCCGGCTTCCTTGACCGCTCCCGGCCCCGGACGTAGGGCACCACGCAGTAGGAGCAGAAATTATTGCACCCGTACATGATGGAAAGCCAGGCTTTCACGCCGCCGTCCCGCCTGAGGGGGATGCCCTCGGCCACAACGCCGTCGGATTTTTCCGCTGCAAAGACCCGCCCCCGGCCGGTCATGACCTCACGCAGCAGCTCAGGGAAGCGCCACAGCGCGTGGGGGCCGAACACCAGATCCACTATGGGGTAGGATCTTTTTATCTTTTCGGCCATGTGCTCCTGCTGCACCATGCACCCGCACACGGCGATTATCTGGCCGGGCTTTTTTGCCTTGGTGTGATTGAGGGCGCCCACGTTGCCCAAAACCCGCATCTCCGCGTGTTCCCGCACAGCGCAGGTGTTCACCACGATGACGTCGGCCTGAAATTCGTCCCCGGTGAAGCCGTAGCCCATCAGGGCAAGATAGCCCCGTATCTTTTCGCTGTCGGCCTCGTTTTGCTGGCAGCCGTAGGTGTCCACCATAGCCAGCGGCCGGGCGCCGCCGGCGGTTATTTTATCGAATATCTCCCGGCAGATGTCCTCCTGCCGGGCGATCTCGTCGGCGGTTATCTCTTTTCTTTCGTAGCTCATTGTTATATCCTTTGTTTGTAGTTTGAAATGTGAAAGCCCCGGCTCACCCCAGCCGAAGCGCCACCCGCACAGCGGGCAGTTTTACAGTCTATCTTAACATTTTCATGTGGAAGTTTCAATTAAAACAATGTATACTTGAAAAATACCAATGAGCGGAGGTAACTCCATGACAAATATAAATATCCTCTCCCCCCATGTGGCGGACATGATAGCCGCCGGCGAGGTGGTGGAGCGGCCCGCGTCGGTGATAAAGGAGCTGATGGAAAACTCCTTTGACGCCGGTGCGCGGAACGTGAAAATAGAGATCGAAAACGGCGGGGCCACCCTTATCCGGGTCACGGACGACGGCAGGGGCATGTCCCCGGAGGACGCGGGCGTGGCCTTTCTGCGCCATGCCACCTCAAAGCTGCGGGACGAAAAGGGCCTTGAGGCCATTGGCACCATGGGCTTTCGTGGGGAGGCGCTGGCCGCCGTTTCCGCCGTTTCCCATATTGAGCTTTGCACCCGGGAGAAGGGCGCGCCCTCCGGTACCCACGTCACCCTTGACGCTGGCGACATTCAGGACATGGACGAATTCGGCTGCCCGGAGGGCACGGTAATGACCGTGCGGCAGCTTTTTTACAACACCCCGGCAAGGCTTAAATTTCTCAAATCCGACAGGGCTGAGGGCTCTGCCTGCGTGCTGACGGCGCTGCGCTGCGCTCTGGGCAGACCGGAGGTTTCCGTGCGCTGCGTGAAGGACGGCAAAGAGGAGTTTTTCTCCCCCGGCGACGGGCGGGAGGATTCCTGCGTTTATTCCCTGCTGGGCCGGGACACAGCGGCCAATATGCTCTCCTGCTCCGGCGATAACGGCGGCGTTGGCGTGACGGGCTTTGTGTCCTCTCCCGCGGCGGGCCGGGGCAGCCGGGCCCAGCAGTATTTTTTCTGCAATGGCCGGTTCATAAAGTCCGCCATGCTGCAGGCAGCGGTGGAGCAGGCGTATAAAAACACCCTTCTGACGGGCCGCTATCCCGCCTGCGTTTTGTATCTGACCACCTCCTGCGGCGCTGTGGACGTAAACGTCCATCCCGCCAAAACCGAGGTGAAGTTTTCCGACGAGAAAAAGGTTTTCGACACGGTGTATTACGCGGTGCTCTCCGCCCTCCGGGGCGAAAAGACCACCGCCGAGGTGAAGCTATCCCCCGGCACGGAAAAGCTGGCCGCGCCGAAAAAAGATTTTTATCAGACCATGACCGCGGAAACCTTCCGGGAAAGTGGCTTCACCGCGCCGTCAGCGCCCCCGGCAAGCCGCCCGGCCGGCGCCGCGCCCTCCGCTCCCCGCCCCGCTTTCCGGCAGATGAAGGGTGCGGACATTGAATACACGCCCCCCGCCCCCGGCGCTCTGCGCCAGCCGGAGGCTTTGTACGGCAGCGCCCGCGGACCCGTCCCGGTGACCCAGCACTTTTCCGCGCCGGCGATAACGGCGGACAAAGCGCCGCTGACCCCTGCCAACGGCGAGCATATCATCCCCCCGCCCGCCCCCGCGCCCACGCCGGAATTCCGGGTTGTGGGCGAGGCCATGGATACCTATATCATCGTTGAAAAAGGCGACGAGCTTATACTTGTCGACAAGCACGCCTGCCATGAGCGCATGATATTCGACGCCCTCAAGACCCAGTCAAGGGAGATTATGGCTCAGACCCTGCTGGCGCCCTGCCTTGTTAATCTCAGCGGAGAGGACGGGGAAACAGTCGAGAAAAATGCCGCCCTTTTGTCAGAGCTTGGCTTTGAAACGGAGCCTTACGGCGAAAACGCCTTCGCCGTGCGCACCGTTCCCGCGGACATGGACGCCGCCGACGTCCCCGCCGCGCTGGAGGAGATATGCGACAAGCTGAAAAAGAATAAAAACATCGACCCCGCCGGAGCCCGGGACGAGATACTGCACACGGTGGCCTGCAAAGCCGCCATAAAGGCCGGCTGGAAGACCGACGCCCGGGAGCTTGAAGTGCTGGCGGCAGCCGTGGTGTCGGGAAAAGTGAAATACTGCCCCCATGGCCGCCCGGTGGCGGTGACGCTGACCAAAAAAGAGCTGGACAAAAAATTCAAGCGCATCGCGTAGGCGTCTTTGGCTTCCCCTCAAGGGGAAGGCTTTGGGGGATCCCCGCCCATACCGGAGGGCGCGACGACCTGCTCGTTTTCGTGGTTGCACCGTAGGGCGCGACGACTCGG
>CAZLIJ010000202.1:0-3252 GCA_964559305.1 uncultured Oscillospiraceae bacterium
TCCGCCGCGCCCTGGGCCAGAGAAGCCCTTGATTACTGCGCGTCCAGCGGCATATTCCGCCCCGAGGGGCAAGAGCTTTTGCCGGAAAAGAGCATCCTGCGGGGCGAAGTGGCCGGGATGCTGTATAAGCTGCTGACTCTGGCAAAGCGGCTATGAAAAAAAGAACGCTGAAAATTATTGCCGCCGCATTATGCGCGGCGGCGGTGCTGGCACTGGCTTTCTGGTACGGCGGAAGGGCGCCGGGGAGCCGGGGCTGGCAAGGCGCCGCCGGCACTCCCGCCGTGACGGCTTCCGCCCCGACAATCTCCGCCGCACCCACTGCGCCCCCTGCGGAAACCACGGCTCCTGTCGCTGCCTCAGACGCCCCCGCAAATCAGACGAAAAAAAGCTGCACCGTTTCAATATCCTGCGCCGCGCTGCTGAATAACATGGACTGGCTGGACGAGGATAAACGGGAACTGGTGCCGCCGGACGGAGTGATACTTCCCCGAACCGAAACTGTGCTCAATGACGGCGAGAGCGTTTTCGACGTGCTAAAAAGGCTTTGTCGAGACAAGGGCATACAAATGGAGGCAAGCATGACGCCTGTATACGATTCCGCGTACATTGAGGGCATAAATAACCTCTATGAATTCGACGCCGGGGAGAGCTCGGGCTGGATGTACAGCGTGAACGGCGCGTTTCCCGCCGTGGGATGCTCAAAATATCCACTTAAAAACGACGACAGCGTATGCTGGGTCTACACCTGTGATATGGGCAGGGATGTGGGCGCACAGGGGTAAAGGGCGCTTCTTTGACTTGCAATATATGCCAGAATATCGTATAGTTATATAATCCCAATGAGATGATGATTTGGAGAATGAGCTATGAACGGTAATGTTAAGGCATTTTTTGAGAAGTACGACAACGACCCGGAGCTGAGGGAGAGACTGTTGAAAGACGAACAGCTTTACCCGGGCAGTCTGGAGATTCGGGAGGCTGTGGCCGAATATGTGCTTTTGCCGGTGGCCGCTGAAATGGGCCTTGGCTTCACTCTGGAGGAGCTTAGGGAATACGAGGAAGCGGTATGGAACGAAAGGCACAGCGACCAGGCCGCGGACGAGGACGATGAGGCCATCGACGATACGGGCGACAAGTACTGGCTGCTGGGCCGGGGCTGGAGCAACGATGAGGCCCGCTTCTGCGGCGACCCGCCGAAAAAGAATAAGTAAAGACCCGCGGACGGCAAAAGCCGTCCGTTTTTTTTATGGGAACGGTTTGCACCGTTCCTTTTTTTGTTGTACGCCAGTATTCAAGCCGTTAACTCCGGGACGGAGGAGTTGGAAGGAGTGAAGGCATGGCAGACGGAAAGCTTCAGCTGAGAACATACCTTGAAAAGCTGCTGAGAGCCCGGCCCAACGACGCCGTTAAGCTGGCGTTTATGCCCCCGGACAAGGCCGACGGCATCGGCAGACTTGATCTTTCGCTGCTGTCGGAGCTAAAGCGCGGCACAAACGGAACGGTGGAGATAAAGCTTGTGGACAGAGCTGAAATATTGGAAAAACTGGCGGAACTGGAAAAGGCCGAGCGGGAGGAAAACTCCGCGGGGGCAAATTTCTACGCGGCGCTGGATGAGGCCGCCCGGCTTTTGAATACGACGCCGGAAAAGAGCGGCGGTGGGGACGATGAAGTTTGAAACCTTTTCCCCCACCCAGCTGCAGACGCTGACCTGGTGGAGCGATTCATCGCCCTACAAAGATCTGGACGCGGTGATATGCGACGGCGCTGTGAGAAGCGGCAAGACCATGTGCATGGGTATTTCCTTTGTCTGCTGGGCTATGCGGCGCTTCGACGGTCAGCGCTTCGCCCTGTGCGGGCGTACCATAGGCTCACTGCGGAGAAATCTGCTGTCGGGATTGCTGCCGGTGCTGGGAGATATAGGCTTTTCCGTTGAGGAAAGGCTGTCGAAAAACTCCATGGAGATCGGATACCGGGGAAGGAAAAACACCTTTTATCTTTTCGGCGGCCGGGACGAGAGCTCACAGGCCCTTATTCAGGGCGTGACGCTGGCGGGGGTGCTGATGGACGAGGCCGCGCTGATGCCCCGCTCCTTTGTTGAGCAGGCCTGCGCGCGCTGCTCCGTACCGGGCAGCAAAATATGGTTCAACTGCAACCCGGAAGGACCCTACCACTGGTTTTACAGTCAGTGGATAAAAAAGGCGGAGGAAAAAAGAGCCCTGTATCTGCACTTTTCGCTGGAGGATAATCCCGCGCTGACACGGGAGGTGATAGCCCGCTACCGGAGTATGTTTTCCGGCGTTTTTTACCGGCGCTTTATTCTGGGCGAGTGGGTAGCCGCCGAGGGGCGGGTGTACGACTTTTTCGACGAGACCTGGCTGAAAGACCCGCCGGAAAACTGTACGGAATACGCCATGAGCTGCGATTACGGCACGGCAAATCCCTTTTCGCTGGGGCTGTGGGGCCTTAAGGAGGGAGTGTGGTACAGGCTGAAGGAATACTATTACGATTCCCGCAGGGCGGGGTATCAGATGACAGACGCGGAATATGTGAGGGAGCTGAAAAAGCTGGCCGGGGGCAGAAAGATCCGGCGCATAGTGATTGACCCCTCCGCCGCCAGCTTTATAGAGGCTCTGAGGAGAGAAAAGCTGCCGGCGGAAAAGGCCGACAACGACGTGACCGCCGGCATAAGGATTACTGCCGATATGCTGAAAAACGGGGAGCTTGCCATATGCCGGGGCTGCGGCGACGCGGTGCGGGAATTCGGGCTTTACAGCTGGGACGACAAGACCGCCGGGCGGGATGTGCCGGTAAAAATGAACGATCACGCCATGGACGAGATACGCTATTTTGCGGTGTGGGTGGACAAGCGCCGCGGCGGACCCGGCTTCGGCGCGGCATGGGCGGGACGCTGAGAACTATCATTACTAAAAACAGGAAAACTATATTATGTAAACAAAGACAGGAGGTCTGGCATTGAAATTATTCGCGGGAAAAAAGCCCGTACCGGCGGCGCGGACACAGCTAAGGGACACCCGCAGGCATCCCTTCGGCATGTTTGACGGCTATGTGCCCCTGGGGGGCGGGGATATCCGGCTGTATAGGGCCATCAGAGAGGCCATACCGGTGGTGGACGCGGCAATCATGAAGATAATCCGCCTTGCCGGGGGGTTCAGAGTGAAATGCGGCGATCCCCGGGCGGAAAAGGAGCTGGCGGAGTTTTTGCGCACAGTGAACGTGGGCAGAGGCCAGCGG
>CAZLIJ010000203.1:0-3243 GCA_964559305.1 uncultured Oscillospiraceae bacterium
CCAGCGCGCTGCAATAGTCCTCCAGATAGCTCATGGCAGATATGGTTATAAGCTCGTCCTGATCCTTGAAATAGGAATAAAAGGTGGCGCTGTTATAGCCGCTGTGCTGAGCGATCTTGCGGATGGAAACCTGCTCTATGCCCTCAGAGTCGATTATCTCTCTTGTAGTGTGTATGAAAAGAGCGAGCATACGCACTCTCTCTTCCGTGGTGTATTTTGATCTTCCCATTCCTCTGTGCGCGGCATTTGCCATGTGCTTCGCCGCGTCTCCCTATTGCAAAGTTTTATACATTTTATCGAAAACAGCTTAAAAAAACAAGCGTTTATAATATATTCCTTTGAGTATCTTAAAAAATCATTATATGAGGTGTCCTTTAATGAACAGAAACGGAAAAGAAAAACAGCATAGAGAGAACTGCATGATCTGCGGCGCGCCGCTGGTATATATGGACGCGGCGGAGATGAGGGAGTGCGCCGTGTGCCACCGCGTTTTTCCCGCAAATGCCAGCTGTCAGGCCGGACATTTTGTCTGCGACGAGTGTCACTCCATGGGCGCGCTGTCGTTCCTTGTGCCGCTGCTGCTGGAATCAAAGGAAAAAAGCCCCCAGCGCCTGCTGGAGGAAGTGATGTCTAACCCCAAAGTACATATGCACGGGCCGGAGCATCACAGCATAGTGCCCTGCGTTTTGCTGACGGCATATCACAACTGCGGCGGAGAGTTGGAGCTGACCCGGGCTTTGAGGGAGGCGGTACGCCGGGGAAAGCAGGTGCCGGGGGGCTCCTGCGGGTATCTGGGCGCCTGCGGCGCGGCTGTGGGCGCCGGAGTATTCGCCAGTATCGCGCTGGGCTCAAGTCCGCTGAGCGGGGAAAACTGGGCGCTGCCCCAGCAGCTGACCGGCGAGTGCCTTAGCCTGAACGCCGCCGTGGGCGGACCCCGCTGCTGCAAAAGGACCAGCCGCACCGCCATAAGCGCCGGCGTGCGCTTTGCGAAAGAGCATCTGGGCGTGGCTATGGAGGATGAGTTTTTGCCCTGCGTATATCCGGGGCACAACACCGAGTGCCTTAAAAAAGGCTGTCCTTTCTACACTGAGTGAGGCTTGAAAATACCGGCCGGAAATACCCGGCCGGTATTTTTATCTGCGCGGGTTCATATCCATGTGGCGAGGTGATAAAAATGGACAGCGCGCAAAGAGAAGTGATGGCTGTGCTGATAAGACACCTGTGTTCGCTGGGTCTTATCTCCCAATCCACCTGCCGAAGGGCGGAGGAGCTGGCCTTTTCCCGTGGGGGATTTCCCGCCTTTTTCGTGTGTAATACCGGCGCCGGCGGGGAGGAGGACGCGGATGCAGGTACGCAAGATCCGCTCTGAGATGCGCATGGGGCGGTCGATTTTTGACCTGCCGCTGCGGGTGACATTTTACGCCAGAGTATCCACGGATAAGGACGAGCAGCTGAACAGTCTTGAAAATCAGGTGCAGTACTATACTGAGCTCATCAAAAGCAAGGAAAACTGGAGCTTTGTGCCCGGATATATCGACGAGGGCATTTCAGGAACAAGCACAAAGAAGCGGGATAGTTTCAATCGTATGATCGCAGACGCCAGGGCGGGACGCTTTGACTTCATCATTACGAAGGAGATATCCCGCTTTTCCCGTTCCACGCTGGACAGCATCAGATACACCCAGGAGCTGCTGGAGCACGACGTGGGAGTGCTATTTCAAAACGACAACATAAATACGCTGGACACCGACAGCGAATTTCGCCTGGTGGTCATGGCCGGTGTGGCTCAGGATGAGGTGCGCAAGCTATCCGAGCGGCTGAAATTCGGCTTCCGGCAGGCGGTGAAAAACGGCCATGTGCTGGGCAACGACAAGCTGTGGGGCTATGACAAAAAGGACTGCGTACTGACTATAAACGAGGAGGAAGCCCAGGCGGTGCGGCTGGTGTTTGACCTTTACGCCAACCAAAAGCTGGGCATCCGCCGCATCTCCCAGGCACTTTACAGCATGGGTTACACCAGCCGCAGGGGCAATGAGTTCAACGTCCTGACCATACGGCATATGCTGGAAAACCCCAAATATAAGGGCTGGTACTGCGGCAACAAGACCCAGTCTCTGGACTACCGCACCAGAAAAAAAGCCGTTCTGGACGAGAGCGAATGGGTGCAGTACCCCGACCCGTCAATACCCGCCATCGTATCGGAGGAGCTTTGGGACAGAGCCAACGCCCTGTATAAACTGCGAAGCAAACAGATGAGGGCCCATAAAAGCGGCGCCGAGTTTCATAATCGCTACGCTTACAGCGGCAAGATAATCTGCCAGGAGCATAAGACCAGCTTCCACCGGCAGGCGCTTAAAAGCGCCGGGGGCGAAAGGGAGGTCTGGCAGTGCCGCGTCTATCGGGAGCGGGGCCGGGCGGCCTGCTCCGCGCCCCAGCTGTGCACGGAAGAACTGAACGCAGTTATGGCGCGGATATTTTCAGAGCTTATAAAAGACAAACAGGCGGTGATCGATGCGGTGGCAGGGGCCGTTGAGGGCGTGCCGCAGGAACGCGAATATTCCCATGATATAGAGCGTCTTGAATCAGACATCGCGCAGATAGGCGCAAAAAAGGACCGCCTGCTGGAGCTGAGTATGGCGGCGGCGCTGTCGGCTGCGGAATTTAAAAAGCGCAACGACGGGTTCAATGAACAGCTTGCAGCGCTGGAAAATAAGCTGGAGTTCACCCGGCGGGAACAGGAAAAAGCCGCCGACGGCGATAATATGGAGGCTGTCAAGGCCGCCCTGCAAAGAGAGCTGGACTTTGAAGATGGAATCAACGCCGACCTTGTGACCACGATTTTAGACCATATTGTTGTCAAAACCGGCAGCAACAGAGAAGAAGTACATCTGGAGATCCACCTGAAATTCGGCGGCCCATATGAGGCCGTTTTTAAGCGGTCAAAAAGCTCCTTTTGCATCAGCTGTTTAAAAAGTATTACACCCAGTGCGGCGACATCGACGACCTTATCTCCATAGGCACCATAGGGCTGATAAAGGGCATCAACACCTATCGCCCGGATAAGGGGGTGCGTCTGGCCACCTATGCCAGCCGCTGCACGGAAAACGAGATACTGATGTATTTTCGCAGCCAGAAAAAAACCGCCGGTGATATCAGTCTTTCCGAGGCGCTGGATGTGGACGGGGAGGGGAACAGCCTTTCCCTGATGGATATAATTTCCGACGACGAAGATCGGAAGAGCAC